>JAKAVI010000081.1 GCA_021817355.1 Pseudomonadota bacterium
CGGCAAAAGGCCTCCGTCGCCGCTCGTGACCACCTGATCGCCAGCCTTGAGGTTGGCAGCATCGCTGACCGTGTCGAGCAGGGGCGTCGGAGTATTGTCGCCGGTCAAGATGGCGTGAACGTTGCCCTTTACTGTGCGCACGGGTACCCGCGAATTCAGGTCGGTCAACAGTATCACCCAGGAGGTGCTACGACCGGTGACGAAGATCCGCCCGATCATCCCGCTGGGCGCGATCACAGCCTGCCCGTCGTGCACGCCATTGCGCGCGCCCGCATCCAAAATGAGGGTCTGAACGAAGGGGCGTGCGACATGGCCGATGACCCGTGCGGTCACGGTCTTCAGCAAAGGATCGGGCACAACATGGAGCAGCTTCTGATAGCGCGTGATGCGCGCCTCAAGCAGCAGCGCAGCGCTCTGCCAGTGACGCAAGCGCTGATTTTGCGCCGTCAGACGCAGGTTTTCCTGGTAGACATCGAACATATTGCCAAGCCCGGATGCCCAACGCGCACCAATATCGAAGGGGGTGCGCGCGGCCTCCAGCGCCGGCCGGCTCAGATCCGAAAAATCGGCACGGATCCGGTTAAAAAGCGGCGACTGCGCCTTGCCCACCAGCACCAAGATCACGGCGAGGATCGCGACGACCGCCAGCGGAAGCTGCCCGCTCCCCTTGGCTCTTGTGATCTTGAAGCTGCCCTGCGGCATAAGCCGATCCGCTCTTTATCCGCTATGTCGTTATCCGCTATGTCGGTGTGTCGCCGTCCCTTCGGCTAAAAGGCCGTCGTCAGGACATGGCGCATATTCTTGCTGTGTTCAAGAACACGCCCCGTACCCAACGCAACGCACGACAAGGGGTCATCCGCGATCGAGACCGGAAGACCCGTTTCCTCGCGCAGAACCTGATCGAGCCCGGCCAAGAGTGAGCCGCCACCAGTAAGTACGATACCTTTGTCAACGATGTCCGCGGCCAGTTCCGGAGGTGTCGCCTCGAGCGCCACCTTGACGGCTTCGACAATCGCCGATGTCGGCTCGGCCAAGGCCTCGGCGATGTGACGCTGGGTGATCGTGAGTTCCTTGGGCACACCATTGAGCAGATCGCGGCCCTTGATCTCAAGGGTGGTGCCATTGCCCTGGGAGGGCGGTGCAGCCGAGCCGATTGCCTTTTTGATGCGCTCGGCCGAAGCCTCGCCAATCAACAGATTATGGTGACGCCGGATAAAGGCGATGATGGCCTCATCCATCTTGTCGCCACCCACGCGCACCGAGCGCGAATAAACGATGCCACCGAGGCTGAGGACCGCAACTTCTGTGGTCCCGCCACCAATATCGACAACCATCGATCCGGTGGGCTCGCTCACCGGAAGTCCTGCCCCGATGGCTGCCGCCATTGGCTCCTCGATGAGGAAGACCCGACGGGCGCCCGCGGAGAGCGCCGATTCCTGAATCGCGCGCCGTTCCACTGCCGTCGAACCCGACGGCACGCAGACGATGATCATGGGATTAGCGAAGGAGCGACGATTATGGACCTTGCGGATGAAATGCTTGATCATTTCTTCCGCAATCTCGAAATCAGCAATCACGCCATCGCGCATCGGCCGGATCGCTTCGATATTGCCGGGCGTACGCCCGAGCATCATCTTGGCGTCATTACCGACGGCGCGAACCTGCTTCTTGCCACCACGATTAAGAATGGTGGCGACAACGCTGGGTTCGTTGAGGACAATACCGCGCCCCTTCACGTACACCAGCGTGTTCGCTGTGCCGAGATCAATTGCCATATCGCTCGACAGTGCGCCGAGAAGGCTGCCGAACATGCTAATGAGCCTATTCCTTTCCAAGCAGGTTACGTGTTGCGCCGTATAGACGGCTGGCCTCAGGCCGATGCCGTCGTAGCGGGCGAAAGCGCTTCAGGTACCTGCTTTTGTCGTTTCACCAACAGCTTGTTGAGCGCATTGACATAGGCGTGCGCGGCGGCCACCAGAGTGTCCGTGTCTGCGCCACGCCCGGTGACCGTGCGCCCGTCTTCCTCAAGCCGCACCGTGACTGTCGCCTGGGCGTCCGTTCCTGCCGTAACAGCATGGATCTGGAACAACGCCAGCGATGCACTGTGCGGATAGAGCTCACCAATAGCCCTGAAAATGGCGTCGACTGCACCATCGCCAACTGCCGTGGTCCGGCGTTCCGCGCCATCGACCACCAACGTCAGTTCTGCGCTGGGCTCAACCCCAAGCCCGGTCGCAACCTTCAGGGCTTTCACGAAGATCGTGTCATGGCTGCGAACCATACCATCGTCCACCAGCGCAATGAGGTCTTCATCGAAGATGTGCTTTTTCTTGTCCGCGAGCCCCTTGAAGCGGGTGAAGGCTTCTTCAAAGTCAGCGGCGGACAACTCATAGCCGAGCGCCGTCAGCTTGTCACGAAACGCATGGCGTCCGGAAAGCTTGCCGAGGACCAGCGAGCTGCCGGTTACCCCGACATCTTCCGGTCGCATGATCTCATAGGTTTCGACGTGCTTGAGCATGCCATCCTGATGGATGCCGGATTCATGGGCAAACGCATTCTTGCCGACGATGGCCTTGTTGGCCTGGACGACAAAGCCGGTGACGTTGGAGACAAGCTTGGAGGCCTTGGCCAGTAACGGCGTCTTGATCCCGGTCTGAAAGGGCATCACGTCCTGACGCACCTTGAGCGCCATCACGATCTCTTCCAGGGCGGCATTGCCGGCCCGTTCGCCGATGCCGTTGATGGTGCATTCCACCTGACGAGCGCCCGCCAGAACCCCGGCCAGCGAATTGGCAACCGCCAGGCCGAGATCATTGTGACAATGGGTGGAAAAAACCACCTTGTCGGCATTGGGCACACGGCTGCGCAGCATCGTGATCAGCTCGAAAAATTCCTGCGGCGTGGCGTAACCCACGGTATCGGGAACATTGATCGTCGTGGCCCCGGAACGAATGGCGAGCTCAACGCAGCGACAGAGAAAATCCCGCTCGGTCCGCGTGGCGTCCTCAGCACTCCATTCGACATCATCGGTGTAGCGGCGGGCCCTGGCCACCGAAGCGCCGATCGCGTCCAGCACCGCATTCGGTCCCATCTGCAATTTGTGCTTCATGTGCACGGGACTGGTCGACAGGAAGGTGTGGATACGTGGCTGGCGGGCACCCTTGAGTGCTTCGCCGGCCCGGTCGATATCCTTGAAGCCCGCGCGCGCCAGCCCGCACACCACGGAATTCTTGACCCGCCTTGCCACCTGGCTCACCGCTTCGAAGTCGCCAGGTGAGGAAATCGGAAATCCAGCTTCGATGATGTCAACACCAAGAGCATCGAGCATGTCGGCAATTGCCAGCTTCTCGTCAAGGGTCATAGCTGCACCCGGCGATTGCTCACCGTCCCGCAGCGTGGTGTCAAAGATGCGTATCTGCTCCAAGGGGCCTTTATGCGTCGTCATGGCTATTTGTCCTTCCATCAGCCGTTGCGGTCTACTGCTTCTTCTCCAATCGGTCCCCTGAGCGCCCAGCCACGGTGTGCGGCCTGACGGAGCTCAGGGGCTGATAAGGAGCAGAAGGCTAGAGACCTGCGGCGAGCCGTTAGAAGGACGGAACTGGGATGACTTGCGCGCGGAATGGCACAGGCCGCCAGTGCCCATGATCATCCTTTCGGTTGCGCGCCTTGTCATGAATCGGATCCGTTTCGCCCGTCGCGCCGACACATGCGTGCCCACACGATCTCACATCCGTTCCTCGAAAACTATTCGAAGAAACTTAACGAATACTCATTGCCCACCACTGCGGATAGGCTAGGAGCTCGTCAACAGCATTTAGGGCAAAGCCGGTCACACTGGCAATAGCGCCAGGCGCGATTCCTCCTGCAATCCGCAGTCATCTCGTTGCGCTTAGGGGCCCGCGCTTTGCCAGCTTGGGCCCGCAAAAAGCGCTTGGCCGAGGCGCCCGGCCGTGTTTATTTGCGCCCGGCCGCACCAAGTGTTACGGCCTCCCGACCAATCGGCCCTCAACTCTCCCCCAACGCATCGAAAGTCGCTGGGCATGAAGATACTGCCGCCCGTCTCCATCGAAACCCGGCGTTTCGTGCCGGACAAATGGGATGTGGTGGCCGCTCTTCTCGTCATCGGCCTGCTCGTCGCCCTTGCTGATGCGAGCCGTACCGTCATCCTGCCGCTATCCAGGCTCCAGGCCGAGCCCTTGAGCCTCGCCCCCTCGGCCCTGCCCTATTACGCCCTGCTGACAGCCTTGCGCATGCTCATCGCGCTCGGGGTTTCTTTAGTCTTTACATTCACTTACGCCACACTGGCCGCCAAGTCCGCGCGTGCCGGGGCCTTCCTCATCCCGCTGCTCGACATCCTGCAGTCGGTGCCCATCCTCAGCTTCATTTCGGTGACAACGCTGTTTTTCCTCTCGCTGGCCCCCGGCATGGAGCTTGGCGCCGAGTTCGTTGTGATCTTTGCCATCTTCACCAGCCAGGCCTGGAACATGGCGTTCAGTTTCTACCAGTCCCTGCGCACCGTTCCCGAAGAGCTGATGGAAGCCGGCCGCATGTTCGGGCTGACCGGCTGGGGCCGGTTCTGGCGGATCGAGGTGCCTTTCGCCATGCCAGCCCTCATCTGGAACATGATGATGTCCATGTCGGGCGCATGGTTCTTCATCACGGTGGCCGAGGCCATTAGCGTCGGCCATATCAATATCGCGGTGCCTGGCATCGGCTCTTATATCGCCATGGCCATCAGCCGGCGCGATCTGCCCGCCATTGGATGGGCCATTGCGGCGATGGCGATCGTGATCCTGATTTACGACCAGCTGCTCTTTCGTCCGCTAGTCAGCTGGGCCGACCGCTTCAAGATCGACGTCGAGCCCAGCGCCAACGCCCCCGAATCCTGGGCGCTCATGGTCTATCGCCGCTCGCGCCTGCTGGAGCGGCTGACCGCCCCCTTTGGCGCCGCGATGCGCCATACCTATCGCATCCGTACGCCCAAGCTGCTTTCAGCCAGCCGCAAGAACCCCGGCGAGGGTGGCCGCAGCGGACAGGTGATCATCTATGGGGCGCTCGGAATTTGCCTCGCACTCGCGCTGTGGCAGGCTGCACGCTTCATCGCCCAAAGCCTTAGCCTTGCCGATGTGGGCTACGCGGTGTTTCTGGGTCTGCTCACCGCGCTCAGGGTTTTTGTCCTCATCATCCTCGCCAGCCTGATCTGGACGCCGATCGGCATCTATGTCGGCCTGCGCCCCCGGTTGACCAGCGTGGTCCAGCCAGTGGCCCAATTCCTCGCCGCCTTTCCCTCGAACCTGTTCTTTCCGATCGCCGTCTACGTCATCGTCACCTATCAGCTCAACCCCGACATCTGGCTTTCACCCCTGATGATTTTGGGCACCCAGTGGTACATTCTCTTCAATGTGATTGCCGGCGCCTCGGCCTTGCCCCGTGAGCTGCGCGATGCCAGTCAGAACCTGCATGTCGAAGGTTGGCTGTGGTGGCGCAAGGTGGCACTGCCGACGGTTTTTCCCTATTACGTGACCGGCGCCATCACCGCCTCGGGGGGCTCTTGGAACGCCGCCGTGGTCGCCGAGCTGGCGAGCTGGGGCAGCCGCACCGTGGAGGCCCACGGGCTTGGCGCCTACATCATGCAGGCCAGCAATAACGGCGATTTTCACCGCATCGTGCTTGGGACGTTGGTGATGAGCGGCTTCGTCGTGGTCGTCAACCGGGTGCTGTGGCGCCCGCTCTATAATTACGCCGAACGCAAGTTCCGCCTCACCTGAAGGAGCCGACAATCATGTCCGAAACCGTGATGCAGGCCCCCCCGCTGCTGGATGTGCGCAATGTCCGCCAGGCCTTTCCACGTCCGGGCGGCGCCGAACTCCTTGTCCTGGACGGGGTCAACCTGACCCTTCATGACAATGAGCTGGTCGGACTTCTGGGCCGTTCGGGCTCGGGCAAATCGACACTTCTGCGCCTGATCGCCGGCCTGGCCGCGCCAACCGGGGGCAATGTCCAGTACCTCGGCCAAAAGGTCAGCGGCCCGGCGCGCGGCATCGCCATGGTGTTTCAGAGCTTTGCGCTCTTTCCCTGGCTGACGGTGCTCGAAAATGTGGAGCTTGGACTTGAGGCGTTGGCCCTTCCGGCCAAGGAGATCCGCCAGCGCGCCCTGGCCGGAATCGATCTCATCGGTCTGGACGGTTACGAAAGCGCCTATCCACGAGAACTCTCGGGGGGCATGCGCCAGCGCGTGGGCTTTGCGCGGGCGCTCGTGGTGCATCCCAACATCCTTTTGATGGACGAACCCTTCTCGGCGCTGGACGTGCTGACCGCAGAGAACCTGCGCACCGACCTTCTCGAACTGTGGGGCGAGGGCCAGCTGCCCATCAAGGGCATCATTCTGGTCACGCACAACATCGAAGAAGCGGTGCTGATGTGCGACCGGATCCTGATCTTCTCCACCAATCCGGGGCGCATCGTGACCGAGATCAAGGTTGATCTGACCAAACCGCGCGATCGCAACGATCCCAAATTCCTCGCGCTGGTCGATCGCATCTATGTCGAGATGACCGCACGGCGCGAACGCGGCCCCAAATTGCCCGAACGGGCGCCGGCCGCAACAATCGGCATGCTGCTGCCACGGGTCTCGGCCAACGTGCTCTCCGGTCTGCTCGAGGCGGTCGAGGCTCCACCTTACAATGGCAAGGCGGACCTGCCCGATATCGCTTCCGACCTGCAGTTTGAAATCGATGAACTGTTTCCGGTCGCCGAAGCCCTGCAGATGCTGCGCCTGGCTGAGATCGAAGGTGGCGACATTCGTGTCACCGAATTGGGCAGAAGCTTCGTCAATGCCGAGCTCGATGAGCGCAAGCGGATCTTTGCCCGTGCGGTAAGCCTCAACGTGCCGCTCGCCGCCCACATACGGCGCGTGCTCGACGAGCGGACAAGCCACACCGCACCCTGGAGCCGCTTTCTCGACGAGCTCGAAGACCATATGTCCGAAGATGCCGCCGAAGAAACTTTGCGTGCCGTCGTCAGTTGGGCGCGCTTTGCCGAACTTTTCGCCTATGATGATGAGCGCGAAACCTTCAGTCTGGAGAACCCCAGTTGAAACGCCAGCAACCTGCTCTTCTGCCTGCCCTCAGTCCGAGAGGGTGACGCGCGGGCGCACCTTTGCGGCACAGCTGCGTGCCCGTGCGCGGGCCTCGACGACATCACTGCCCCTGGCCAGGGCAACGGCCATGCGCCGTTTGACAAAAGACTGGGGCTTGCCGAACAGCCGCAACTGGCTCTCCGGCACCTCAAGCGCCTCATCAATGCTATCGAATCCGATCGCCACAGCATCCACCCCGCCATAGATCACCGCCGAGGCCCCGGGAGCGAGCAGAGCGGTTGAAACCGGAAGCCGGAGTATGGCCCGCGCATGGAGGGCAAACTCGCTCTGGTATTGGCTGACGAGCGTCACCAGCCCGGTATCGTGGGGACGTGGCGAGACTTCGCTGAACCAGACCTCATCGCCCCTGATGAACAGCTCGACACCGAAGATACCCAGTCCGCCCAGGGCGCCGGTAACCTTGGCGGCGATCTCCTGGGAGCGCGCCAGCGCAGGTGCAGACAGCCTCTGCGGCTGCCAGCTTTCGACGTAATCACCGGCAACCTGGCGATGGCCGATGGGCGCACAGAATTGCGTGGTGATCTGGCCGCCACTGACCGCGCGCACTGTCAGAAGGGTAATTTCGGTATCAAATTCAACCTCGCCTTCCACGATCATGCGCGGGCTGCGCACGCGACCGGCATCCAGGGCAGTCTGCCAGGCGGCATCGACGTCGCCAGGCGTCCCTAGTCGGCTCTGCCCCTTGCCCGAGGATGACATCACCGGCTTCACAAAACAGGGAAAACCCAGTCTGAGGGCGGCCGCACGCAGCTCCTCCCGCGAAGCGACAAAGGCATAGGGCGAGGTCGGCAGTTTCAGCTCTTCAGCAGCCAAAACGCGGATCCGCTCACGGTTCATGGTGGTGTGAGCGGCAAAGGCAGTGGGGATAACCGTTGCCAGGCCGTCGGCCTCGATGCGCAGCAGCTCCTCGGTAGCGATGGCCTCGATTTCCGGAACGATCAAATGCGGGCGCTCCTGTTCGACGAGCGCCCGCAGGGCGGCCGCATCGGTCATGTCGATGACATGGGCACGGTGTGCAACCTGCTGCGCCGGGGCGCCCGCGTAGCGGTCCACGGCAATCACTTCCACACCCAGGCGCTGCAGTTCAATCGCCACTTCCTTGCCAAGCTCACCGGCTCCCAGAAGCATCACCCGCGTGGCATTTGCGCTCAAAGGTGTTCCCAGCATCACCATGTCTGTGACCTCCAAGGATGGCGTATGGCAAAGATGACGTATGGCAAAGCGCAGCCGTCCGGTTCGTAAGCCCTAAGGTGCACGAACCGGGCAGAGGGCCTTGCTTCGGATTAGGCGCTTATGGCCTCGACGGTCAATTGCGCTCGGTGTCGACCAGGCGGTTCTTTGCCAGCCAGGGCATCATGGCGCGCAGGCGCTGTCCCACCTCCTCAATGGGATGGAGGCTGTTACGGGCCCGGGTCGCCTTGAAGGAAGGCTGCCCGGCCTTGTTTTCGAGCACCCAGTCGCGGGCAAAACGGCCGGACTGGATATCATCGAGCACCCGCTTCATTTCCTTCTTGGTCTCGTCGGTGATGAGCCGTGGGCCGGTGCGGTACTCGCCATATTCAGCGGTATTGGAGATCGAGTAATTCATATTGGCGATGCCGCCCTCGTAGATGAGGTCAACAATGAGTTTGACCTCATGCAGGCATTCGAAATACGCCATCTCCGGCGCATAGCCCGCCTCGACCAGGGTTTCGAAGCCGGCACGAATAAGTTCGACCAGGCCGCCACAGAGCACCGACTGCTCGCCGAAGAGGTCGGTTTCACATTCCTCGCGAAAGCTGGTTTCAATAATGCCGGCGCGCCCGCCGCCGATGGCACTTGCATAGGCCAGGCCAAGATCGTGGGCATTGCCCGTGGCATCCTGGTGAACTGCGATCAGACAGGGAACCCCACCGCCGCGCTCGAATTCGCTGCGCACCGTATGTCCGGGGCCCTTGGGCGCAACCATGAGAATATCCAGATCAGAACGCGGTTCGATCAGCCGGAAATGCACATTGAAGCCATGGGCAAAGAGCAATGCCGCACCGTTCTTCATATTGGCGACAAGATCCTGCGCGTAGATATCGGCCTGCAGCTCATCGGGCGTGACCATCATCATCACATCCGCCCACTTGGCGGCGTCACTCACACTCATCACCCGAAAGCCAGCCGCCGCCGCCTTCTTGGCGCTGGCTCCCGGACGGGCTGCAACCACCACGTCCTTGACCCCGGAATCTCGCATATTGAGAGCATGGGCATGGCCCTGGCTGCCGAAGCCGATGACGGCGACCTTCTTGTTGACGATGAACTGCAGATCGGCGTCCCGATCATAATAAACGCGCATTCTCCTACTCCTTGGATAAGATCACTGCCGGATGTCCGCGGCAAAACCCGGACACCAAGGTTCCACAAATTACTCCCGCCCCAAGCGATAGCGCGTCCTTGCCCCACCTGAAGACGGGATTGGTGAGACGGCGCCGTCCTTTACATCGCGCCCTCACCCCGTGCGATCGCCGCCACTCCGGTGCGGGACATGTCGAGCAGTCCCAAAGGGCGCATCAGGTCGATGAAAGTGTCGAGCTTGTCGGGCGGGCCGGTGATCTCGAACACGAAGCTGGTCAGCGTCGTGTCGACGACTCGGGCCCGGAAAATTTCCGCAATGCGCATGGCTTCGGTCCGCTTCTCCCCGTGACCGGCAACCTTGACGAGAGCCATCTCGCGCTCAATGCCGGGCTTGGCGATGGTCCAGTTGACGACGCGATGCACCGATACCAGCCGGCCGAGCTGCGCCTCGATCTGCTCGATCACCTGGCGCGTTCCGGAGGTGACGACGGTGATCCGGCTGGTGCGGGCGGCATGATCGGTCTCAGCGACGGTCAGGCTTTCGATATTGTAACCGCGGCCCGAGAACAGACCGACGACACGGGCGAGCACCCCGGCTTCATTGTCGACCAGAACCGCGATGGTGTGACGCTCAATGGGGGAAGATTTCTGCGCCATCACACCAGCATCTTTCCGTCTTCGTCGATCGCCGGCGCCTCTTCGTCAGCACCTGACAGGATCATCTCATTATGTGCCGCACCCGAGGGGATCATGGGGTAAACATTCTCCTTGGGATCCACCCTGCAATCGAACAGGACGGGCGCCTCTACGCCGATCATCTGCGCGATTTTGTCATCGAGCTCATCGGGAGTGCTGCAGCGCAAGCCGACGCAGCCATAGGCCTCGGCGAGTTTGACAAAGTCCGGCAGGGCCGCAGAATAGCTCTGCGAATAGCGTTCGCCATGCAGCAGCTGTTGCCACTGGCGGACCATGCCCATCCATTCATTGTTGAGGATGAAGATCTTGATCGGCAGATTATATTGCACGGCAGTCGACATTTCCTGGATCGTCATCTGCACCGATGCCTCGCCGGCAATGTCGATGACCAGCGCCTCGGGATGGGCAACCTGCACGCCGATCGCCGCCGGCAGACCGTAGCCCATGGTACCCAGTCCACCACTGGTCATCCAGCGATTGGGACCATCAATGCCAAAGCGCTGAGCCGCCCACATCTGATGCTGGCCCACTTCCGTGGTGATATAAAGATCGCGTCCGCGGGTGGCGGCATAGAGCCGGTCAATCGCCAGTTGCGGCTTGATCTGGGTCGGGCTCGGCCGAAACTCCAGGCAGCGCCGACGCCGCCAGTTCTCGATCTCGCGCCACCACTGCGCCAGTGCAGGCGCATCGACGGCACGGTTCTGCGTCTTCCAGAAGTGCAGTATTTCCTTGAGGGCCCGCCCGGCGTCAGCAACGATCGGAAGATCAACCGGCACGATCTTGTTGATCTGCGAGGCATCGATGTCGATGTGAATCTTGCGCGAGCGCGGTGAGAAGGCATCAATGCGTCCGGTTACCCGGTCATCGAAGCGCGCCCCGATGCACACCATCAGGTCGCAGTCGTGCATCGCGTGATTGGCCTCGAAGGTGCCGTGCATGCCGAGCATGCCGAGCCAGTGGGGATCGGATGCGGCAACAGCGCCCAGTCCCATCAAGGTCGAGGTCACCGGAATTCCCGTCAACTTGACGAGTTCACGCAGCAGGCGGCTGGCTTCAGGACCCGCATTGATGATCCCGCCGCCCGTGTAGAAGATCGGCCTCTTGGCCGCGGCCATCATCTCAACGGCGCGCACGATGCTGACGAGCTCCGGCTCCATCTTGGGACGGATGCCAGGATGACGGGAACTCTCCTTGCTCTCATAGATGCCGGTCTTGACCTGCACATCTTTCGGAATGTCAACGACGACCGGACCCGGACGGCCGCTGGTCGATATCTGGAACGCCTGGTGGATGGTGCGGGCGAGCTGATTGACATCCTTGACGAGCCAATTGTGCTTGGTGCACGGCCGGGTGATCCCCACCGTGTCACACTCCTGAAAAGCGTCGGTGCCGATCAGATGGCTTGCTACCTGGCCGGACAGCATCACCACAGGAATTGAATCCATCAGCGCATCGGTCAGGCCGGTGACCGCATTGGTGGCGCCTGGCCCTGAGGTCACCAGCACCACCCCCGCCTTTCCGGTCGAGCGCGCATAGCCCTCCGCCGCATGGGCCGCGCCCTGCTCGTGACGGCACAGTACATGGATAATGCCTTCGCTCTCAAAGAGCGCATCATAGATCGGCAATACGGCTCCGCCCGGATAGCCAAAGATATGCGTGACGCCCTGCTCCTTGAGCGCACGGATTACGATCTTTGCCCCGCTTAAGGTGAGTGCACCGGCAGCAGCCGGCTCCTGGGGACGGGCACGCGCGGTCTCGGCATACATGACGTAGGGTCCTTGCTCGGGGAGACGGGTTGATGACCTGGGACAAAAGAAAAAGGGGCGTCTCCGCCCCTGATCGCACGCCGCCGGTGAGGAAGAGGTGTCAGCCTCTCCCATCCAGCGGCGCGTTAATAAGTACCATCGACAGCATCGAGATGCCTCTATTGCTGCGGCGCAAGCTAGAACTCCCCTCCGGCCACGTCAAGCAATTTCATGTATCTGATAGCGATTTTTTGATAATAATGTTACCATCACCTACCCAATTCCAGTCCACCATCCGGTGGCGGAACCAGGTCAGCTGACGCTTGGCGTAGTTGCGTGTCGCGGTCTGGGCGCGGGCCACCGCGCTCGCAAGGCTCATGCGACCGGCCAGATACTCCTTGAGCGGGCGCAGCCCCAGCGCCTTGGCGGCTGGCAGGGCCTGGTCGAGATCCCCAAGGGCCCTGGCCTCTTCAAGGGCGCCATCTTCGAGCATGCGTAAAAAGCGCGCATCAATACGGGCGTAGAGCTCCGCGCGTGGTGGTGCGAGGACAAAACGCTTGAGCCGCAGTCCGGCA
>JAKAVI010000186.1 GCA_021817355.1 Pseudomonadota bacterium
CACATCAGACGAACAGGCCGAGTTTCCTCTCGCCATGCTGTACAATTTTGGCGCAGACCTATCGACCATCAACGGCATCACTCCCTCACCCGCCACGAGCAAGTCGTTCAGCCGCATCGAGCCGTCGGTGGGTGCGAACTGCCAGGCACTGAGCTGGCTCAGCCTTTTCGGCAATTGGGCCGTAGCCTATCGCCAACCTGAAATGGGTGGTGGAACCGGTCCCTTCATCGCCATCCCTGCACAAAACGTACATCTGGAGCAGGGGCAGTACTACCAGGGCGGTGCGAAACTGCGATGGGCGAAGCTTGGACCAGCACGGGATATTCTGGTCAATTTAAGCTACTACGACCTCGAATTTACCCACGAAACAATCCCGACGGCTCTGGCCAGTGGTGGCGCCCTGCTTGCTTTCGGCTCTTCGTCCTATAAGGGCGTCAATATCTTTGCCGACGCCTCGCCCTTCAAGAATCTGTTTACCTTCTTCAATCTTGGCATCGTCGATGCCAAGTTTACCACCTTCATCAACGGTAACGGCAACACGCTGCATGGCGTGCCGGTACCCTACACACCCAACGCCAACTTCAATATCGGCGCCTATTATCAGTTCTTCCTGGGTGACGGCATCCTGCTGCAGCCGCGTATTTCCTACCAGTTCACCGGCAAGCAGCACATCTACGACAACAATCAGAACCTCACCAGCAACGTCAAACTACCGTCGTTTGGGGTGGTGAACTTCTCGACCTCTCTGGATGTGCCGGTGTCGAATTACGCAGGAATGTTCAAAACTGTGTCCCTCAAGGTGGAAATCGATAATCTGCTCGACAAGAAGTATAACGCTTTTGAGTACATCTCCGCAGGCGGACTTTACGGCGGCAACGGCTGGTCAATCGGCCAAGGTTCGCTCCTGGCTCTGCCCGCTCCTCCCAGAGCCGTCTATGTCACCCTTGGCGTGAGGTTCTGACACGGAGGCAAGAGCAGTACCCAGGACCAGGTCGTGTTCCTTTGTGCGGCAGGCTGGCCGCATACATTCTTACTGGCTCCGATCTTGACCTTTCGGCGAGAAGCGCTTCCCCTTCCGCATTCTTCGCCGAAAGGTCTTTTTTTTGCCCCCCGCACGGGCCTGCCTCCTCAGCGGCCAGGCCACGTTCAAGACCCTCCGCGGCTCTGAGGCTGCGAGGTGGGCATGAGCATTTCCCGCACCCGATAGAGTGGCAAAACCCTGGCTATCGCTTCCAATTTTGACCTGTGTCAACGATGACGTGTACGTCACTTTTAGCATGCCCCGGCGTGGGTCGTGCTTGGCGGAGGCGGCAGGGGCAACTGACGCGGGGAGAGAAGGGACCTGCTTTGCCCGGAAGGCCAGTCTTGGCCGACCGAGCCTCGATCCCGGCCTCCCTGCGTTGGGCATTTGCGCTCCACAAACACCAAAGCGCACGGCACGGCGACAGCGTCTTGTGCAGAAGGGCCGGCTGAAATCCGCCCTGGCATGGGTGTCGACGCGCCACGGAGAAGCGACACCAGACGCCAGGGAGGACGTACATGGCAGATTTTCTTTCCAACTATTCAATTCAGAGATGGCTTGAATCGTGTCCGCAAGGCTATCTTGAAGACACGGTTTATGGACACGGGCCAGACGATCACGAACCGGAGTCCATGCTCGATAATGATCTTTTGCGCGAAAGCGAGATTCGCTCAACCGTACAGCTGATTGCCGGAGAGCGCTGTGCGCTTGCGGCCTCTTCTGGCCTCATCAATTCGGCTCCCGACCAGGCCAGCAAGGCATTCCTCGCAACCCAGACGCTCGACGAGGGCCGACATGTCGAGATCTTCACCCAGCGTCTCTACGATCTGGGCATAAAGCCCCAGGATCTGGAAGTCACGATCACCACCTATCTTAATCCTCACCTGGCGAAATTTGCGGAAGTTTTGCTCGAGAAGGTGGACAAAAAGGACTTTGTCGCCGGCGTAGTCGGTCAGAATATCGTGCTCGAAGGTATGGCGTTCTCGGTCTTCGAAATGCTGCAGGCTTCCCACGCGGAGACCAATCCCAAATTTGCCCATACGCTGTCCGGTACGATCGCCGATGAGCGACGCCATGTTGGCTTCGGCGA
The DNA here is from genome assembly GCA_021817355.1 of Pseudomonadota bacterium. The sequence continues at coordinate 2,112 of JAKAVI010000186.1, forward strand.
AAACCGCATCGGTGAGTTAATCCGTCGCTACCCAGAGCGCAAAGCCGACGTCGAACGCATGCAGCGCGACATGTCCAAACACATGCTTGCTACCTTCCATGTCGCTTTCTCCGGAAGCGCGGCTGCCAATGAGGAGGTCAAGAGGCAGATGGACAGCGGCGCCCGGCCCAAGACCCATGCGGTATACCAGGGCGTGGACCTTGCGAACGCCTCGACTGAAGAGATGGAAAAGGTTCTTGCCTCGACCGTACTGGGTGAATTCAAGACACGGCTCGCTCGCATCGGCCTGGAATATCAGTCGCCACTTTGAGGATCACCATGAGCGGTCAGGACGATCCTCATCAGCTCGATGCATCAGCTTTCCACAAGACGGTGCATTCCTTCGAGTTCTGGTTCGAGGCCGTGGAGGGATACCTCCACGGCCGCCAATATGGCGTCTCACCGGCAACCCACGAGGCTGAACTCTCCGAACGCCAACGCCAAAGCTTGATCACTATCTTGTGCAATTACTGCGTCGGCGAGACCGCGGCACTCGACGCCTCAAGCGGCATGATTGGCTTTGCACCCGACCGCCTCTCGAAAATCTTCCTTTCAACCCAGGTCGTCGACGAGGGGCGTCATCTCGAAGTCATGCTTCACCGGCTGGGTCAGCTCGGCGTCCGCGATCCCGAAGCCGAAATTCCGCTTCGTGCCAATCGCAGCCTCCTGAAATTCAAGGAGCGCCTGCTCGATTTCGTTCATGCTAGTGACTGGGAAGCTGCCGTGCTCGCGCAGAACGTAATCCTGGAATGCATGGAGTATACCGTGTTCCGCTATCATGCGGCGCACGCCGACCCCATCACATCAGAAATGCTGAACGGGGTGGTCTCGGATGAGCGCCGTCACATGGGTTTTGGCGAGAACGATCTCGGCCGCAGACTGATCGCCGCGCCGCATGCGCATGAGCGGCTGCTGAAGATAAAGCGCGAGCTTGATCCTCTGATTCTGGATACCTTCTCCGAAACCATGGGAGAACTGGGACTAGAGCCGGCCAGCCGGCCCGATCTGGCGAGCGAATATCTCGGTGCCGTGGCAAGGTTGGGGTTTCAATCGTGAATGATCCTCTGGAAACACAGCGCGGCGGAACCGAAAAGCGTCCGCGTCAGATCTTCGAGCTTGAGGAAACCGGTTTCAACGAAGTGCCACCGCGCTACCGCCGCTTCTACCGGCGTTGGAAAGGTGCCTCGGACTTTCTTGCCCCCAATGAAGTCAAATGCCCGGTCTGCAAGGTCGTGATCCGCTCCCGCGTGGAGCTTCGCGCCGGAGACCGGGTTTACTGCATGCCGTGCATGTCCCGTCTCGAGGTGGTAGAGGAAAACGGCCAGCTCGTCGCGAAGGTGCTTTATTAACTTTCCCGCCAAACTGCGCGTGTCGCCCACCCACATCGGACCGCCATCATGACCGCCTGTGCAAAAGTCATTACAGAGCGGCACGGAAGTGCTCGCGCCAGGCGTAACCAAAAAGTGGCCGCCCACATGGGGCGGCCACGCTTTTAGGCCAAAGGCAGTCTTAGAAATACACGCTTACTGAGCCGAACACGGCTCGTCCTGCACCCACCAGCGCCTGTAGATACTGGTTGCCATTATAATCGAAATTGGCGGTTTCGCGGGCGTAGTACTGCTCGTCCGTCAGATTGTCGACATTGAGCGAAAGCTTGAGCGCACGCGCTCCTGCGTAGTTGAGTGGTATGGTCTTGTTGATGCCGAGATTGAGCGTGACATAGGACGGAACGGTGATCGCAGGTGACACCGGTGCACCCGAATAGCCGTTTGATACGTAGCGGGTTCCAACATACTGCCCGTCGAGGTTGACGCGCCAATTGTCATGGGCCCAGACCATGCCCGCAGAGAGAAGGTCCTGGGGAACGTCCGGAACGCTCTGGCCCGCTGTAAAGGTCGCTCCCACTCCGGTATCGGCGATGGTGGCGTTCGAGGTATAGACAGCCTCGTTGTGGGCATAGTTGAGGTAGCCATTCCACCGTCCGACGAGCCAGTGACCGAGGTTGTCGCTGAGCATCAGCTCTTCACCCTGATACCGTGCCGAGCCGCCATTGCGGGTGTAGGTGAGCCCCGAAACCGGATCGGTCTGGGTAACAAAAATGCTGCGGAAGTCTTCACGGTAATAGTTGAACGCAGCGATCAGGCCACGCCACTTGTAGCGCACACCGGCCTCATAGTCGTTGACGTATTCCGGCCTGGCCTGCACCGGAACGATGACCGGATTGCCATTAGCATTGGTCTGGAAGGCGCCGTAAAAGGCACTGATGTCGGGAAATTTCGTGTTCTGGCCGAAGGCCCCGTAGAACACGAGATTACGCATGGCTTCGACACTGGCGCCGATGGTTGGCGATACATAATGGTCGTCACCGACGTCAGTACCGGGATTGGGGTAGTAAAAACCTAAATTGTCGCTATTGGTCGTATGAGCATAGAGATACTTGACCCCCGGCACCACGTGCACGCGGCCATTCCAGAAATGAATATCATCCTGGATATAGGCTGATGCGAGCAGACGGTCGTCATGTTCGTCCCAGGCGTCGTTGTAGCCGGGCGTCAACGGCATGTTGGGCGAGCCATACCAGTATTCACGGCTGTAGAGCTGGCTGTACGAGAAGTCACCACCAACAGTCACCATGTTGTGAGGCAGGTTGAGGCTCAGCTTGCTCTGCCCACCGCCCGCAGTACGCTGGTAACCATAGAAGTGATAATCCGTACCGTTCACATTCGATCCGAAAAGTGCCGCCGGATTATAAGTCAGCGGGACCGTATAGCCGAGCCAGAACGAGCCATTTGTGCCCTGGTTGGGCAGGTAATAGGGCTGGATCGCGCTCTGATAGAAGGCCGGATTGGCGTAGGACATGCGCTGGTAGTCGTTACCGATACCATAGAGCTTGATGTCGAAATGCGCGACACGATCGAGCTGGGTGTCATAACCGACAATGGCGAGCCAGGACGAATTGCGGTTATAGGAATAATCCCAGCTGAGGGGATACTGATAGTTGTAGCCGTTTGACTGGAGCAGAGCGAGCGGTACCGAATGAGGAGAGTATCCGGTATTGCTGTCGTAGACGAAGACTGCCGTCAGTTTTGACCGGCCGCCGTTCAGATCCTTTTCACCAGAGTAGTAGAAGTTGTCGTTATGATCCTGGCTGTTCTTGATCCAGCCATCGCTGTAGTCATGTTCGAAGGAGATTAGGTTCTTGAAGCCATCGACCGGCGCAAAGTTGACTGTGGCGTGGTAGCTGAAGGTATTGAAGCTGCCATAGCTAACGCCTGCGTCAGCACCAAAATGATCACCAGGCGCACGCGGTACATAGTTGATCGTTCCGCCGAGGGAGTTATAGGTGTTCACGGCAGGATTGTTGACACCGCGATGAACCTCAATGGTGTCGATGTCCTGGGGCAACAGGAGGGTGTTGTTGCGCTGGGACGCCGCGTTTGAGGTGCCGGCATTGAACTGGTCGTTCAGCGCAACGCCATCAATGGTCTGGCCAAACTGGCCGTCATTGAAGGCACGGAACGTGATGTGCGTACGCATGCCCGCGGGCCCGGATGTCACAGCCTGAATGGAGGGAACCTGGTTGAGCAGCGTCTGCACCGTCACCCCTGGGCCCGGAGACACATTGCGCAGTACCTGCTGGCTGATCGTACTTGTGGAGTAGACCGATTTGAGCGGGATGGTCTGGGAGGCAACATGCTTGCCCGTGATCGTGACGGTTTCGATCGATGAAACCGGATCCGAGGCCCCCGTACCGGCAAGGGCTGCCCCGGTGGAAAGTACCAGCAGCAGCGCCGTCGAGCCCGACATGCCTCGACTTTTTCTGCTACATCCCGAAAATCTCATTGACTGAAGCCCCATTGGCTCTGCTCCCGCACTGTTGCGCCGCTGGGGTAGGTAAATCCTGTGACACTACGCTAACACTATCTTGTCAGAGGTTTGAATTTCGTCGCGCGGTAAGCGTTTGCCATGGGACCGTGCTCTTGAGGTCCATCAGCAGCGCGCATCCGGCACTTAAGCCCGTCGCGGGCCAGCTCCCAGACATGGGCGCCGTTGTGCATCCCCATGTCGCGCCTTGCACGCGAGAAAATATTCAGACAGATTTTGCCGCCAGGGTGTCATTGTGGTTCACCCTGCGGGCCATATCGCCAAGGTTACTAAAAGAATGGCGTGCAATCCGCTCAAAGCTCTGGAGCAATTCCGGGACGAGATCTGTTGTCGCGAGCATGAAGGTAAAGCCCTGGTCACGGAGGTCTTCGAGTTCCTTTTGGCGCATCAAGTGTGCATCGCCCCCGGGCCCCTTCAGCTTCAGCTCGCGCAGCTCATGGGTGGTATCGAATATTCCTTCCAGGGCGATCGACAGCCGCACCATGAAATTGTAAACGCGCCCGCGCAGGGCCGACTGCTCAAGATCGCCCAGACGTTCGCGATTGCGCTCGTAGATATCGAGTTCGCGATGCACCGAGCGCAACAGGCGCATCGTGTACATGCCATAAGGTTCCCCGCGCGAGCGCGCCACTTTGGCTTCGTCTATCAGAATGGAAATGGTTACAATCAGCTCGCCGAACAGCAGAGCAGCGCTGCGCTCACGCTCGCGACGCAACACCATGCGTTCCATCTGCGTGGCAGCAAAGCCCCCTAGGGTCGCGAGCACCGCGCCCAGCACCACCTGCCATAGCGTAGAAAAGCCTGAGATAAAGTCGAAATCATCGGGGCTCATGGCCATGCTGCCATCTCCTTGGCGCTTGCCGGCACAACTCCAAGGCGCACGTCCGGCTCATGATACCGCCGATAGGCGCGCGGCATCAGCCTTGTCTGCTCCGGACACAAGAGACTGATAACCGGAGACCCCCGCTCCTGCCGCCAGACCATATCCGAGGGTGGCGGTAATCAGCCCGAGTGGCAGCAGCAGGAACCAACGCCTTACCAAGAGGCCATGTATGGCACGCGCGGTCTGTGTCAGCAGGTCTGCTGCAAACTGCCTGCCATGGGCTTGCGCCTGCGCCAGGGTGTGGGCGAGCGTCCATATTTCGCCTCCGAGTACCAGGACATAGACAATGATAAAGACAAGAACGAAGGGAACAAAAAGCGCAAGGCCGAGAGCAAAGATACGCAGGACATTGCCCTCCACAAGCCGCCAGGGGCGTATCAGGTCAAAGCGCTGTTCCGCTACAATCACCGCGGTCACAACGAAAGACAGGCGAATGAAGAGATAGGTCACGACAACGAAGAGCGCGATTCGCCACAGGACAAAGAAGGTCACCATGGCAATACCGAGGTCCGGGCTTGCGCCAGTTCCAGCAGTGCCGTGGCCGACGGCAACAAGGGCAACCGCGGGCAACACCAGCAGCAGCGTCGCCGCTATCTGGACGGCCGTGAGAAGTAGGAAGATCACTACATAGGCGCCGAAGACCCGCCAGAAGCTAGCGCCAAAAGAAAGATAGACGCCGGCATATCCCGTCCTCTGTCCCAGGGCCCGCTGCGTCAGCCCCGTCATCATCTGAGCCCGGAAAAACAGGCCCGCAACAGCGATCAGCATCGCATAGCGCATGAACACGGTGCCGCCAGCGGCAAGGACAAGGAGATTGGGATGGGCGCTTGAAACACCCCTCAGACCATGCGCAAGGGCACCCAGCAGTAGTGGCAGGCTGACCACCACGAGTGCGGCGAACAGCACTTCGGATAACCAGACGATCGCGAGATTGCGCAGAAAGCCGCGGATGGCAAAAGCATAAGCTTGGCGCGCTGTTGCGCCAACTGGAAGGCTGGTCATGGCCCTTCTCCCCCTGCCGCACGCGAATTAGTACAAGAAATGCAGGTTGGAGCAACTCAATGCCACTGGACCGGCCCGGGGCCGCCGGGTGCACGCGCAGGTCAGCCCCGCGCAACAGGCCGTATCGGCACCAGCCGCCCTCGATGCTGCAGGTGTGATCGGGTTCGACGCTGTCGGAAGTGATCGACTGAAGGGGCGGGCGCCTTCAGGCCGTTAGCCGGCTGCATCACAAGGTCCGGGAACTCGCCCAAGATAGACCTGCCCGAAATTCATGAGGCGGCCGGCACCCGAGTGCCGTAGCCGCCTCACGCTGCCCCCTTTAATGTGGACACGCCGCGCGCCTCAGCCCCCCAAGCCTCGTCACGCGACAGGTGAACCATTGCGTCCCAGGCTCGCGAGTGCAACCCGCAGGACACTGCGAGCTGTATTTTTTGCAATGCAGTGTGGGTATAAAGACACAGATTCTGAGTGCCGCGGCAGGTCCATTACCTAATTGTCTCGGAAGTGTTTCGAGAGCTTGAGCCCCTGGCGCTGGTAATTGGAATCCAGGGCACTGCCATAGACCGTCGGCGGTGGATCGGTCAGCCGTTCGAAGACCAGCCGACCGATGATCTGTCCGTGCTCCAGGATGAAGGGCACCTCACGTGAGCGCACTTCGAGAACACCGCGCGCGCAAGGAGGCTGACCTTTCTCGTAGCCAAAACCGGGATCGAAGAAGCCCGCGTAATGCACACGAAACTCCCCCACCAGGGGATTGAACGGCACCATTTCGGCTGCGTAGTCCGGAGGAATGGCGACCGCCTCGCGCGATGCCAGGATGTAGAACTCGTCGGGATCAAGGATGATGCTGCCTTCGGCATTGGCCAGCAGCGGGTCCCAGTACTCGAATGGATCAAGCAGCCCGCGCTTGTCGACATCGATGATGCCGGTGTGACGCTTGGCCCGCCAGCCGATGCGGTTACCACTTTTACCCTTCAGATCGATGCTGAGCGCAAGGCCGTTGTCGATATCAGCCTCGGTATCGACAAGAGGACTTTCTGAGTGCAGCCGCTTGAGCTGGGTATCGGTGAAGACGGGGCTGCCCCTGCGAATGCGCAACTGGTTGAGCCGCGAGCCCTGGCGCACCAGGATGGGAAAAGTGCGCGGGGAGATTTCCGCGTAGAGAGGCCCCCGATAGCCCGCTTCAATGCGATCGAAGGCCGGCGCATGATCACTGATCAGACGGGTGAAGACATCAATGCGCCCGGTTGAACTTTTAGGGTTGGCAACCCCCGAAATCCGTGCCGAGAACTCGGCCCGCTCGAGAAGCGGCACGATGTAGACGCAGCCGGTCTCAAGCACCGCACCCCCTGTCAGATCGATCTCGTGCATGGTGACTGCCGCAAGCTTCTGGGCCACCGTTGCCTGGGGTCCCGGCAGGAAGCTGGCGCGCACGCGATAGGCTTTGGGGCCCAGCCGCAAATCGATGGAGGCCGGCTGCAGCTGGTTCTCCTCAAAACTGACATCAGCCATAAGTTCGCGCTTCGCGCCGATCAGCCGGCGCAGCACGTGGCTGGGCAGGATGCCTGTGGAGTGGCGGCCATAGGGTTCGGCGTCGGCGTCAAGAAAAGGCTCGGTCATGGCTCGCCTTATAGGGGCTTGGCCCAGCGCCCGCCATCGCTGACGAGAAAGGATTCACTGCTTTTACGCAAAAACTCCCCTCTGCCCGCGACGTTTCTCGCGGTTTCGCCGGGGCGTATGAGGAAACCGAGACACCCCTCCCAGGCGCCGTACGTGCGCTGCGCCAGCGCCCCTTTCTCCGCCAGAGCAGCTTTGAGCCAGATGCCTCACCAGCTACCCAAACCTGGCCGCATCGCGAACGCGCCGAAGCAGCTGTACCAGCGTTGACAGGCCTGTACCGAGACGGCAGCCTTGTGGCCGATAATCACGATCGATCGATATAATGACAAAAACATCAGTGCCAATGCGCAGCCGTGCCAAAAATCACAAGGCGCGTGTCCGCGAGGCATCGATTGAGCGCATTCTGGACGCTGCCGAGCAGCTCTTTGCCGAGTTCGGCTATCATGGCGTTACGCTCAAGGATGTCGCCGCCAAGATCGGCGTCAGCTCGGCCCTGATCCACTACCACTTCAATGGCAAGGAAAGCATCTTCGACGCCGTATGGGCGCGTAAGGCGCCGATTTCGGTGCATAATCGTCTTGAGGCCATGCGCCGCTATGCGCAGGAGGTGGGGGACAAAGTTACGGTCGAAGGCGCTTTGGGCGCCTGGATCGAGGCCGATCTGAAGGTGCATATCGAAGACAGAAAACAGTGGGAGGCGTTCGGTAAAATCGCTGCCCAGGCCAATAGCGCCTCCGGTTGGGGCGCCGAGAAGATGACAAAATACTTCAACCCTGTGGTGCTCCCGCTCATCGAACTCCTCAAAAAGGCGATGCCGGAGTGCGACGAGGACGTCATTTTTTGGGGCTATCACTTCGTCTCGGGTGCAATGACCCATAACATGGCGCGCACAGGCAGGCTTGATGAACTCTCAAATGGCCTCTGCTCGTCCGACGATTTCGCGTCGATCAGCCAATATATGGCGCGCTTCATGGCCGCGGGCTTTCGCGCGATCTGCAAAAGCGCTGCGGCGAATAAGTCTGCGCCAGCCCAAAGCGCTACGCCAGCTAAGGCCAAAGCTTTGTCCCACAGCGCCACGGCGGGAAAGCGCCCCGTGCGGGCCAAGCGCAGTCCCCGCAAGAAGGCTGGTGACGCGAGCCCCCATGCGGCGCCGCGGGGGGCTCGGCGAACGCGCTGAGCTTGCCTGCAGACAAGCAGCGCAAATGCCGGGCGATGGCCGCTAGCAAACTCAAAAGACCTTGGTCAGCCGAATACCGAATTGGCGCGGCGCGCCCGCATAAAGGCCTCCGGAATTGTTCGAGGCGACATATTGTTCGTCGGTCAGATTGTCCCCATAGAGCGTCACCAGCCAGCTGCCGGTCTGATACTGAAGCTGTGCACCCAAAAGATTGCGCGCACCAAGGCGGTCACCCAAGGCCGGGTTGTCGAAGATCGATGCCCACTGTCCTGAAATATGCGCGAAGCTGAGGCGTGGGGTCAGCGTATCGCCACTAGGAAGCTCGAATTCGTACTGGACACCCATATTGTAGGTGACACTGGGAGCGTAGGTGACAGGATGACCCTTGACGTTGACGCAGTAAGGGTCACTGCCGCCCGTCTGTGCATTGCAGGTGCCGCTTGCAAGCAAATTGTATCTGGGATCGACCGCCCAGAAATTGGCGATCGAACTCTTCAGGAGACCGAAAGTGCCAGTGATCGAAAAATGCCCAAACGAGGCTTCAGTCTGACCCTCCAGGCCATAGATTGTCGTCGTTTTGGGAAGATTGACCTCATAGGTGTTGAACGGAACCCTTGGATCGGAGAGCGTGACCTGGAAGTGATTGTAATCGGTATAGAAGGTATCCAATTCGCTGCGTAGATGGCCAGCAAAGACGCTGTTCTTCCAGCCAAACTCATAGTCGGCATCTGTCACTTTGCCAAAAGGCGCCGGGCCACCGGAGGCCGAGGTATAGGTGTTGAGGCCACCGCCCGTATAGCCGGTCGCGACAAAAGTATAGAGGAAGTTGTTCTTGTTGATCGCCCAGTCGATCGCCGCCTTGTAGGTGATATACGCGGATTGTTGCGTCTGCTGGTCGAGGTAGGGGGAGGGCGATAGCGTCGTCACCCCGAAGCCGTTGCCGTAACTCCACAGCTTGGCGTTGTTATGGGAGCGGGTCTCGGTCCAGCGCCCGCCAAGTGAGGCCGACCAGCCATCTCCCAGCTTGGCCTCAATTTGGCCGAAGCCGGCAATGTCGAGATTTGTCGTTTTACCCTGGAAGGTCCAGGAGGTGTATTGATAGAGATTGCCGAGATTGGGCGTTGGTCCGCCGGGAAAGCGCGGTCCCACCGCGATCCAGAACTGATAGGGCGAACGCCAGCCATAATCGTTCTCCTGAGCATAGAGGCCGGCCACCCAGGTCACGCGTTGATGACTTGGAGAAATCAGATCGAGCTCTTCGGAAGATAGGGTCTCATCGACCGCATCAAAGAATGTCCAGTTGCTGGTGCTGCCAAAATAGGGAAAATCTCCGGGAGCACCGTAATCGGTTCCGTCCAGATCCGTCCGCCACAGCGTGTTGCCGGGATTATAATCGGAGATGGACTGGAGTTTTGTGCCATCGGAAAATACGTAATCGACAGTCAGGATTGCCCGCTGTTCGCGGTCAAAGCGGGACTCGGGCGCATTGGCCGTCACGTCGAAAAGATTGCTGTTGTGGTAGGGATTGGGCGTGCCGTAAGGCGCCACCGGCGCGCCTACGGGCAGGAGTTGCGAATAGGGAACTGCAGGCGCCGCGCCGAAATCCTGGTAGAGCG
>JAKAVI010000432.1 GCA_021817355.1 Pseudomonadota bacterium
TCCGTTGTGGTCTTCTCGCTCTTGGGCGTTGGAGCTCTAAAGTGCCAGTCATCGCGACCCTTGAATGTACCCAATTTAGGCACTAATATACCCGATATGGGAACGAAAGAACCTTTTTTGGGGACAAAGGCGCAAGGCACGGGGCTGGCTGGGGCATTATTCTCTACCGTGCAGCAACGAGTCCTAGCATTGATCTTCATGCATGCTGACCGCAGCTTCTATATGCGGCAGATCGTAAAAGTTCTGCGCTCTGGGACAGGTGCCGTCGAACGCGAACTTGCGAAGCTCGAGCAGAGCGGGCTCGTTTGCGTAGAAAAAATCGGCAACCAAAAACACTATCGTGCGAATCGTAACTCCCCCATATTTGAAGAGCTGCGAGGCATTCTTCGGAAAACCATTGGGCTGCACGATCCGCTTAAAGCAGCGCTCGTACCATTTTCGGATCGTATCAAAACGGCATTCGTCTACGGCTCTGTCGCCGGAGGTAGAGACACGGCACGCAGCGATATCGACCTGATGGTGATCGGCGATGACCTCACTTATTCGGACATTTTCGCCAGCCTTCAGGACGCGGAGAAGACGCTCGCACGGCCGATTAATCCGAATATTATGGACATCGCTGCCTGGAAAAGGCGGCAATCCGGCGAGAACCAATTTGTAGCCAACATCACCAATGCGCCGAAAATTTTCATAGTTGGCTCTGAAAAGGATTTGTTGGATGAGCGGCAATCTTGAAGACCTGGTCAAGATCGGAAAGCTCAAGGCCGAGCCCTTTTCTGAATCCGAGTTTAAGGGGTTGGTGTCCTCGGCGAGCAAACGTTTAGCCGATGCCCGGAACGAAGCACTCTCTGCGGAGAGTCGTTTCGATTTGGCCTATAATGCTTCGCATGCATTCGCGCTTGCTGTGCTACGCCGACAAGGCTATCGCTCGGAAAATCGCGCGAGCGTATTTCAAGTTCTGGATCAGACGGCTGGTATGCCCGCCGCAAAATGGCGCGTGCTATCGAAGTGCCATGACATGCGCAATCTTGCGGAATATGAGGGCCATGTAGACATAGACCCCAGACTTCTCACGGAACTGGTCAAAGTAGCAGGCGAGCTCGAGACTTTGGTTACGGGATCTGAATAGAGAGTCTGCATGAACGGACTGCGCACGATGTCTGGGATTGCGCTCAGCTGGATCGCCCTTACTGGGGGCGCCTGGTGCACGGCGTCAGCCATGGAGCTTTCTGAAGGCGCGATCCTTGCAGGTCGCCGCACAACGCCCAGACATATTGTAACCATTTGATTTTATTAAAAAATCTGGTGCCGGAGGAGAGAATTGAACTCTCGACCTACCCCTTACCAAGGGGTTGCGCTACCACTACGCTACTCCGGCATCCATATCACGCCGGCAGGCTGGCCAGCGCGGGGCAGTCTTGCCCGGGGCCGGTGCTATAGCCTATTGCGGTGGCCGAGGAAAAGCCCAAGCGGACCCGAACATGGCAAATTCTGACGACAAACGGTCCGCCAGTCCCGATGCGCGTCGGGAGCGGCTGGCAAGTGCCTTGCGCGCCAATTTGCTCCGGCGCAAAGCTGCCACCCGCGCTGCGGCCAAGCGTGCCGCGGAGGGGCCAGCAACAGAGCGGCCGGTCCCGCCGGATCTGCAGCCCAAGGATTAGCGCGAAGAAAGCTTATCCACGCCTGATTTGGGCCCAGATGGCAATTTAACCTGCAGCCGTCGCTGGTTCGCCCAAGTCATGCCTAGGTTGGCGGGCCGACGCAGTCTAGATAAGACGCGCGGGCCAAGGCAGCCCGCCCGCAAAGTCGAGGGGTTCATGGACAGGATTCGCGTGCGTGGTGGCGCACGTCTTGATGGCGAGATTCCAATCAGCGGTGCCAAGAATGCAGCGTTGCCATTGATGGTGGCGAGTCTGCTCTCGGCGGAGCCACTGGTCCTGTCGCGGGTACCGGATCTGGCTGACGTCGCCTTTATGGCCCAGCTCCTGGCGGCCTTCGGTGTCGATATCGCCCATGAGCCTGCCAAAGCACTGGGAGCCGGAGGCACCTATGTGTTCAAGGCACGCGAGATCACTGCGACCACCGCCGAATACGATATTGTGCGCAAGATGCGGGCAAGCTTCCTCGTCCTGGGCCCGCTTCTGGCCCGGGTTCGGGAAGCCAAAGTCTCCCTTCCCGGTGGCTGTGCCATCGGTGCCCGGCCGGTCGATCTGCATCTGAAGGCAATGCAGGCGCTAGGTGTCCATATCGAGCTTGCAGAAGGATACGTGCTGGCCCGGGCCGAGGACGGGTTGAAGGGCGGGCACATTGTCTTTCCCTTTGTCTCGGTCGGTGCCACCGAAAATGCCCTGATGGCCGCAACCCTCGCGCGCGGCACCACTGTCCTCGAAAATGCTGCCCGTGAGCCCGAGATCGTCGATCTCGGGCACTGCCTGACTGCCATGGGTGCCCAGATCGAAGGGCTGGGAACCAGCCGCATTGTGGTGGAAGGGGTGTCGCGCCTTGCGGAGGCCCGGCATGCTGTACTGCCCGACCGCATCGAGACCGGCACCTTTGCGATGGCGGTTGCGATTGCCGGAGGTACCGTCGAACTCACTGGAACCGATGGCGCCCTGATCGGGGCCCTGATCCCGCATCTGACCGCCATGGGGGTGGAAGTGTCGGCCTCAAACCGGGGACTTCGCGTGCACCGGAACGGTTTTCGGCCGGTGGCGGTTGATGTGGAGACCGAGCCGTTTCCGGGGTTTCCGACTGATCTTCAGGCCCAGCTCATGGCCCTGCTTGCGACGGCGCGCGGTACCTCCCATATCCGGGAGACGATTTTTGAGAACCGTTTCATGCATGTCCCGGAACTGGCCCGCATGGGAGCTGACATCCGCATCGACGGCGAGGTGGCGGTGGTGCGTGGGGTTGAGCACCTCAAAGGGGCTCAGGTGATGGCAACCGATCTGCGCGCCAGCTCCAGTCTTGTGCTCGCCGGCCTTGCGGCCGAGGGCGAAACCATCATCAATCGCGTCTACCACCTTGATCGCGGCTTCGAACGGCTCGAAGACAAACTCTCCGCGGTCGGAGCAAATATTGAACGGCTGAAGGAATGACTGCGCCTGAACTGACCCTCGCCGCCCAGGACGAAGATGATCTGCAGATCATTTCAGCTCGTCTGCAGGATGCTGTCACTCGGGTTGGAGAGCTTGCCTTTCTGCCCAGATCCCGCCGTTTTGCGGCGGTCTTCAACCGCTACCGCTGGGAGGCGGGTGACGGCAGCCGGATCGGTGCGGGCCTCAGCTTTGAAGGTGTAAGAGCCGCCACTGCCCGTAATATCCGCCGGGACGATCCTGAGGCGGTTCTGTGCCTGCTCGCCATCCGTTTTCACACGGCAGACGCGGATGCGCCCGCTGGAACCGTCGAATTGGTGTTTGCGGGAGGCGGCAGCATGCGGCTGGAGGTTGAGTGCATTGACGCAACGCTGAGTGATATGGGCGAGCCCTATAAGGCTCGCGCCCGGCCCAGCCACGAGGATAACGGGTGATGGCGCGCCGTCTGCTGAGCAAGGCACCGGCCTTTGCCGCTGACTTTGCGGCCCTCCTGTCAGCCAAGCGCGAGGGCGATGCGGCGCTGGGTGAAGCCGTGCGGGCCATCCTCGAAGAGGTGCGCCGGCGCGGAGACGAGGCCCTCTTTGAGTTCGCAGCCCGCTTTGATGGCGCGGCGCCAATCTCATTGCGGCTTGGCGATGACGAGATTGAAGCTGCGGAAGCCCAATGCGCGCCCGCGGCGCTGGCCGCGCTCGATGTGGCGGCGGAGCGCATCATGCGCTACCACCGCCGTCAGCTGCCCGCCGATGAGCGCTACACCGATGAAGTCGGTGCCAGCCTGGGTTGGCGCTGGACCCCGATCGATAGTGTCGGGCTTTATGTCCCCGGCGGTACGGCTTCCTATCCAAGTTCAGTCCTCATGAACGCGGTGCCTGCGCGCGTTGCCGGCGTCGAACGCGTGGTGATGGTGACCCCGGCCCCGGAGGGGCGCATCAACCCGTTGACCCTGGCTGCGGCTCGCCGGGCCGGCATCACCGAGATCTATCGCATCGGTGGCGCCCAGGCGGTTGCGGCCCTGGCCTTTGGCACCCAGAGCATCGCTGCCGTCGACAAGATCGTTGGGCCGGGAAACGCCTATGTGGCCGAGGCCAAGCGCCTGGTTTTTGGCGTTGTGGGCATCGATTCGGTGGCCGGACCGTCGGAGATCCTCGTCATTGCCGACGCCGCCAACGATCCTGACTGGATCGCTGCAGACCTTCTGTCTCAGGCCGAGCACGATGCGTCGTCGCAAGCGATACTCATCACTGATTCGTTCCACTTCGCCGACCAGGTCGAGGCAGCCGTCGCACGCGCACTTGCGAGTCTGCCGCGGGTCAAGATAGCCGGTGCAAGCTGGCGGGATTTTGGCGCCATCATCGTGGTCGAGGACCTCGAGGAAGCGGTGGCGCTTTCCAACCGTGTCGCGCCGGAGCATCTCGAACTTGCAGTCGAGACGCCCGAGGCGCTGCTCGATCATATTCGTCATGCGGGCGCTATCTTCCTGGGCCGTCATACCCCCGAAGCCATGGGCGATTACATCGCCGGTCCCAACCACGTGCTGCCAACCTCACGCACCGCCCGCTTTTCGTCCGGACTGTCGGTGCTGGACTTTCTCAAGCGCTCGACACTCCTGTCTCTGACCGCCGCAGGCGTGGCCAGGCTGGGTCCGGCTGCCATTACTCTCGCCGAAGCCGAGGGACTTGATGCGCATGCCCGTTCGATCGCCGCGCGCCTGTCGGACCGCGATCGCTGACATGGCCGAGGATGTTTTCCGCATCGCTGCAATCGAGCTCGACGAGCACTCGGTGGTGCGACGTACCCGCCAGATCGAGCAGGAGCGGGAGATCGCGATCTATGATCTGCTCGAGGCCAATTATTTTGCACCGGACGGCATGGTGCCGGGGCCTTATAACCTCACGCTTTCGTTGTCGGAAAACCGCCTCGTGCTGTCGATACGCCATGCCAGCGAGCATCCGGGCGAGCTCAAGGTGATGCTGTCACTCACGCCGTTTCGCCATCTGATCAAGGATTATTTTCTCGTCTGCGAGAGCTATTACAAGGCGATCCGCAACGCCCCGCCGTCGCAGATCGAAGCTCTCGATATGGGCCGCAGGGCCCTGCATGACGAAGGCTCGACCCTGCTCAAGGAGCGTCTCGAAGGCAAGATCGCCATCGATTTTGACACCGCGAGACGGCTCTTTACCTTGATCTGCGTGCTGCATCTAAGGGGCTGACGGCGATGCGCGGTCCCAACGGCGAGGAGCTTCCCGGCGCCGTGCTCTTTGCCTGCACCCTCAATGCGGTACGCAGCCCGATCGCGGCGGCGTTGATGCGCCACTTCTTTGGCAAGTTTGTCTATGTGCGTTCGGCGGGTGTCAGAGCTGGAGAAACTGATCCCTTCGCGGTTCAGGTGATGGAAGAGCTCGGCATCGCGCTTGGAACCCATCGCCCGCAGAGCTTCGAGGACCTGGAAGATGAAAGTTTTGATCTTGTCATCACCCTTTCTCCCGAAGCCCATCACCGTGCCCTCGAACTGACCCGCACCTCGGCGGTTGAAGTTGAATACTGGCGTACCCTCGATGCCACCGCCTATGAGGGCAGCCGTGAGCAGCGCCTCGGAGTTTATCGTGAGGTCCGTGACGATCTGCTACGCCGGATCCAGGAACGGTTTTCGGTGACCCGTGCCGCCGATGCCTGAGGCCGTACACGGACCCCCCCGAACGGCCCCCGGGGCATGCTTGATCGGGGAAACCGGATGGGCGGTTCGGGACTGCCCCGAACGGGGCGGACGAACGCGCTTTGAGGTAGCACGGCGCCGTGACCTCAAGGCCTGCCTTGCTTTTCGGGCGGTTCGGTGCATTCTCCCGCCCGGCTTACGACAATCGCCAGAGGACGAATGGCAAAAGAAGAACTTTTGGAATTTCCCGGGACGGTCAGTGAATTGCTGCCCAACGCGACCTTTCGCG
The DNA here is from genome assembly GCA_021817355.1 of Pseudomonadota bacterium. The sequence continues at coordinate 6,038 of JAKAVI010000432.1, forward strand.
TGAAGCTGGAAAATGGCCACGAAATCATTGCCCACACTGCGGGCAAGATGCGCAAGAACCGCATCCGTGTGCTGACCGGAGACAAGGTTCTGGTCGAGATGACGCCCTATGACCTGACCAAGGGCCGCATCACCTACCGCTTCAAGTAGGCCATGGCGCGGCCCCCGCTCGTGCTGGCGAGCGAAAGTCCCCGCCGTCGCGCCTTGCTGGCCCAGGCCGGCATCACCCCGGACCTGATCGTTCCTGCCGCCATTGACGAGACCGCGCACAAGGGCGAGGAGCCGCGGCCCTATGCCATGCGCGTGGCCAAAATCAAGGCCGAAAGGGTTGCCGCAGAACACCCCGGAGCCTTGATCCTTGCCGCCGATACAGTGGTGGCCTGCGGACGGCGTATCCTGCCCAAGGCGATGAGCGAGGAGCAGGTGGCGTCCTGCCTTCGTCTGCTCCAGGGCCGCCAGCATCAGGTGATGACTGCGGTTGTGCTGGTCGGGCCCGAGGGCCGGGTGCGCAGCCGCTGCGTGCTGACCCGCCTCAGCTTTCGTCGGCTGTCAGGCGCCGAAATTGCGGCCTATGCCGCCCTCGGCGAGGGCCTGGGTAAAGCCGGCGGTTACGGTTTGCAGGGCTTTGCCGAAACTTTCGTTCGACGAATCAATGGCTCTTATTCGAATGTGATCGGCCTGCCCCTCCTTGAGACCTGTGCCCTCTTGGAGGGATGCGGTTACAGTCGCGCGTGCTAGACTGGGTGCGCTGATATTGCCAATGTGACCAATGGATAAAGAAGTCCTGATCAACGCAGGCGCCGGGGAGATCCGTATTGCCATCGTCGAGGACGGCCGTTTGCAGGAGTTATTTCTGGAACGGGTCATCGGCTTGGAAGAGGGGTTCCTCAGGAAGCGCCAGGAAGGCCGTCACGGTCACAGTCTGATCGGCAATATCATCTTGGGGCGTGTCCAGCGTGTGCTGCCCGGCATGCAGGCCGCCTTTGTCGAAGTCGGACTTGGACGCGCGGGATTTCTCGGCGCGCGCGAAGCGCGCTGTCTTGCCGACCTGCCCGGCTTCGATGACGAGCGGGCACCCAAGATCAGTGACTGCGTCCGTGAGGGCGAAGAAATTGTGGTCCAGTTGGTCAAGGATCCGATCGGCGAAAAGGGGGCGCGGCTCTCAGCCAATGTGACCATCCCAGGGCGTCTCCTCGTCATGGTTCCTAATCAGCCGGGTATTGCTCTTTCGCGTCGCATCGAGGACGAAGCCGAACGACTCCGGCTCACCCAGTTGGGTGAAACCATGGTGGCACAAGGTGGCGACAGGCTGGTCCCGGGCGCCGGCTTTATTCTGCGCAGCGCCGCCATCGGCTGCGAACTGCGGGACCTGAGCGAAGATGCCGAGCGATTGGCAGAGGCCTGGCGTCCGGTGTTGGCGCGTCGGAAAGATATGCGCGCCCCGGCCACTCTCTACCATGATCTCGATCCGATCGAGCGGACCATGCGCGATGAGGTAGACGGACAAACCCGACGCGTGTTGATCGACGATGCGGCCAGTTTGGAAGCAGCACGCGCCTATTGTCGGCGAGCCATGCCGGAGGCCGAGTCCCGCATTGAACTGTGGCGCGGGCCCGGTATGTTGTTCGATCAATATGATCTTGAGGATGAGCTCGAACAGCTCATTTCGCCGCGCGTGGCATTGCCATCCGGGGGCTGGGTGACGATCGAGGCGACCGAAGCCCTGACGGCCATCGATGTCAATTCCGGCAGCTATACCGCTGCCACGGGACTTGAGGAAACCAGCCTCACCATCAACCTCGAGGCAGCGGAAGAGATCGGGCGGCAATTGCGTTTGCGCGGAATTGGCGGACTGATCGTGATCGATTTCATTCATTTGAATGAGCCCGCCAACATCGAGCGCGTGCTTGAGGTGCTGACCCGCAGTCTTGCGCGCGACCGCACGCCGACCCAGATCTCCTCCATGAGCGCCTTTGGTCTTGTTGAAATTACGCGTAAGCGCATCCGGGATCCGCTCGTCAAGCTGATGAGCGAGTGCTGCCGTCCCTGCCACGGTCACGGACGGATCCGTACCCGGGAAAGTGTAGCGCTTGAAGTGATCCGGCGCATTGAGCGGGCTGCTGCCAATGCCCCGGGAAAACTGGTTACGGTGCGCGCTGCCCCTGAAATCGTGCAATGGCTGGAAGTTCACGATGGTGATGTGCGTAGCGGACTTGCCCGCCGTGGGGCTGGCCAGATCCGTTTCGAAGCGCGCCCTGAATTTGCGCGCGAGGGTTTTGATGTCAGCACCTGAGGGACCGTCCTGTCCGATCTGCGGCAAGCCCCAGGTGCCACGCCTGCGGCCGTTCTGCTCGCGCCGCTGTGCCGATATCGACCTGTCGCGCTGGCTTAAAGGTATCTACGCCGTGCCCGGCGAAGAGACTGAGGACAGCGTCCCTGACGCCGGGCCTGACGAAGAGGCCTGAGCGGCAACACCCGTCTGCAGGTTTGGGGTCTGTTCCGCACAGCTGATCATGGAAGCAGGCAGCATCGTTGCGCTGCTGCCTGCTTCCATGTCATGGCCGCCCGGGGCCGTCTCACTGACCTGTGAGCTTGTCCTGGGTCTTGGTCTGGAAATCCGAAGCGTCATGGCGCTCGTGCAGCTGCCCTGCAGGAGAGCCGGTTACGCGATTGACCATGCGCCCGCGCTTTACTGCCTCACGCGCGAACAGCGCGTCCGCCCAGCGCAGGACGTGCTTGTACTCCTGCACGCTGAGGAACTCGCCGGCGTCGTAGATCAGGCCCTTCACCAGCCCACCATACCAGGGCAGGATCGCCATGTCGGCGATGGTGTAGCTGTCACCGGCGATGTATGTGCTGTCAGCAAGCCTGCGGTTCAGAACATCGAGCTGCCGCTTGACCTCCATTGCGAAGCGATCGATCGCATATTCGATCTTGAAGGGGGCATAGGAGTAAAAGTGGCCAAAGCCGCCACCCAGATAGGGCGCACTTCCCATTTGCCAGAACAGCCATGACAGGCATTCGGCACGGGCCGCAGCATCCTTGGGTAGGAATTCGCCGAACTTCTCGGCGAGGTAAACCAGGATTGCTCCGGACTCAAATACCCGGATCGGTTTGGGGGCGCTGCGGTCAAGAAGCGCGGGGATCTTGGAATTGGGATTGACCGCGACAAAGCCGCTACCGAACTGCTGGCCATCTCCGATATTGATCAGCCAGGCGTCGTATTCGGCACCGGCGTGGCCAAGCGCGAGCAGTTCTTCTAGGAGGATGGTGACCTTCTGCCCGTTGGGCGTGGCAAGCGAATAAAGCTGCAGCGGATGGCGGCCGACCGGAAGCTCCTTCTCGTGGGTCGGACCGGCGATCGGACGGTTGATGTTGGCAAAGCGTCCACCGCTGGCCTTGTTCCAGGTCCAGACTTTGGGGGGGATATATTCAGGTGCATCAGTCATGCTCTTAAGCTCCGTGTTTCTCGCATAGGCCTGAAGGTCGTGCACGGGCTGGCCTCGGCAGAGTGTTCGCGAAAGACGGGCGGAGTGCATTCCCGCTCGTCTTCAATCGCAGCATGTCGTCCCTGCCAGGGCATCCCAAAAATCAACGCACTGACCCGGCGTGGTCAGCCGAGGCCAGCTTTAGCACTATTTCCTACCGGCGCTGATTCACATCTCATCGAAGAGCGAGGCTTCGCAGGACTTTGTCTGCTTGACCCTCCATTCCACACAATGTTTTGTGGGGAGTACGCCATATTGAGGTCAGGGCTGGAAACCGCGTCTGCTGCCAGCTGTCCCGGTGTAGGCTTTGGTCTCTGCTCCAGATAGTCCTTCTAGGGTTGCACGGCGTGCCACAGTCCTTCGAGCGGGGATTTGGACTGCGTCTTCGTCCTTGAAAGCACAGCAGGGGTCCTACCGCAGGGACCCGTGTCACGCGGAGGTTTTCCCGACGCGGCTGGATGCTGTATGGGAGGAGCTTGGTCACACGGCTTGCGGGCAGCTGGCAACAGCGTTGCCACCTGTTGAAAGGCAAAGATGTCGATGTCTGTCCTGACGCCGCGTCGCCCGGTTCTGGAGGCCCGCATCGCCGGGGCGCTCTATGTGCTCATCATCATGTTTGGGGCCTATGCCGAGCTGGTAGGACGCCAGGGTCTCGTGGTGACCGGACACCCGGTTGCCACGCTGTATGCGATCGCCATCCATCAGCATGCCTTTCGTCTCGGCTTTGTTGCCGAAATGGTGACCAATCTTCTGGCTATTCCCACCACGCTGATCTTCTGGCGTCTTCTGACTCCCGCCGGACCTGTCATTGCCCTGACGGCACGGGTCTTCGATCTCACGCAGAACACGATCAATGCGATGAATGCCTGGACCCAGTTCGTGCCACTGACATTGCTCCCCCCACGCGCCTGATCTTGCCGCCATCTCACCCTCGCAGCTTGCCGACTTTGCGCGCCTCTTCCTCCACTGGCACGATGTTGGCTTTCAGATCGGGCTTACCTTTTTCGGAGTTGCCCTCCTGCTGCAGAGGTGGCTGGTGTTTCGTGCACGCTATTTTCCGGGCTGGCTTGGCCTGCTCTACATGTTTGCTGGCGCCTGCTATCTGGGTAACGTCGGCAATTTTTTCCTTGGCCTGCACCTGCCGCTCGTTTCCTACCTGCTTTTGGGGTCATTTGTCGGCGAGGCGGCGATGGCCCTTTGGCTCCTCACCATGGGAGTGGATGGGCACCACTGGCAGGGGGCAACGAGCCAGTAAGAGAAATTCGTCCGCGCACTGCGACGCGCCTTACGGGGGGAATCTTCCCGCATGCAGGGGCAAGGGAGCGGCCGCGGGCACAAACTGCATCTGCCCGCGACTTTCATCCGAACAGTGCCCGACGGCAAGAACGCATGCTAACGCATGTCCATCCACTCGCCCTCGCCGCCGCCGATTGGTGCGGCCGGAGGAATAGGGACGCTGCGGGGAAGATCTTTGGCGAGTCGTGCGCGCTGCCGCGGGTCAAGCAGCCTGCGGGACAGACTTGCAGACCACGCATCGCCACCAGCCAACTGTTTGGCTATCTCGTGCAGCTTCTGCCCAATCAGTGCCGCCACTTCCGGGGTTGTTGACGTGTCCAGCTCGGTTGCAGCCATCATGGCGATCGTGCGATACGCAATCCGATGCTCAAGCGCATCATTGTGTACAGGGCGGACGGTAGACCACAGTCTGTCCAGGATCTCGCTCACTCCCAGCATATGGGGGTTTACCGCATGCTGGGCTGATACCCGCGCAAGACGTGCCGGTGCCAGGAGTGATTTCAGCGTGATCTCGGCAGCAGCATCAGCGGCAACCAATGGATCGAACAGGGGGCTGTGTTCGGTCGCGAATACCTCAATGTCGAACTGGCGGTTGTCACTGCCATTGCGTGGAACCGAAAGCAGGGGGATCAGCCGGGCCGGCACGCGCAGGGCCGCAGGCGAGAGTGTCGCCAGTAATGCTGACAGCGCGGCACGTTGCGCGGCTGGAGGTACCGGCACGGCTTCCTGGGGTCCGTCGCCCTTGATTGCATAACTGAAGTCGGCGCCACCGATAGCTTTGGCAGCGGCCACGACTTCATACCTGTGCAGGAGCCAGATCGGTACAAACAGGCGGCGCAGGTTCGCCACCGGTTCGCCTGGCTGGAGCGCCTTGAGGCCAAAATTGGCAATGGCGGCACGACGTACCGTCATCATCCGGTTCAGCTCAGCTGTTGGGTCGGGGCCATCATCCCAAAGCGAGGCATAACGCTCGGAGCTGTCTGCGGCCCGTGCATTTTTGTCTTCCACATAGCGCAGGCCAGAGGCCACGGTTGCGGCTGCGACGGCATTGGCGGCAGCCTGGGTCTGGGCGCCATAAAGCCATGCCACCGTCGCCATATCCCATTTGCCGACACCTACGCCGTAGGCATCCGAGAGGTCAGGCTTGCCATTGACGAGGCCGATACGGGGCGGTGGATAGTCCATCACGGAGGCGCGGTTTTGCGTACTGGCCGCGAAATTATGCGCAAAGCCTAGGGTGTGGCCGACCTCGTGGGCGGCGAGTTGGCGAATGCGGGCGAGGGCGACCTGGACCGGATCATTGGGACCGCCGGTGTTGAGCTTGTCGGCTCCAACCAGCGCCTCATAGATCTGGATGTCCTGGCGCATGCGCAGTGATCCGAGCACGACCATGCCCTTGATGATTTCACCGGTGCGCGGATCGACGATTTCCTGGCCATAGGACCAGCCGCGTGTGGCGCGATCATCCCAGTTCACCACATTGTAGCGTACGTCCATCGGATC
>JAKAVI010000034.1 GCA_021817355.1 Pseudomonadota bacterium
TAATTCCGGCATGCCGCCACTGCCCTTTTCGATCACCCGATCAGTGGGCAGCTGGTTCATCCTCATTTCACGCGTTGGTTTTTTCAGGATGTCAAATTAACCGCCGCATTAACGGCCATAGCGATGATGGCTGTATTGAAGAAAAACGACACCATGGAATGGGCGAGAGCCGCTCTGCGCAATCGCGTGGACGCGATTTGCACGTCGGAAACCTGGAATGTCATGCCGATCACGAAGGAAAAGTAGATAAAGTCCCAGGTCCCAGGAGTTTCCGTGCCTGGAAATATGAGCCCTGCCTGCACATCGGGCAAATTGACGTCCCGCATGGGCCCGTAGAACAGATTGGCATAATGATATGCAGCAACCGTGTGTAATGTTGCCCAACCTAGTGGAATGGCCGCTATTGCCAGTGCAGTAGGCACTGTTCCAAGAGTGGTCTTAAGACCAAGTACAGAAAACACGGCAGCACAGCTAAAGCTGATAGCCAGGAGCACCACCAGGAAGATGAGCGCCATACCTTCGTCTTCATCCCATGCCCGCGCCTTGAGCTGTTCTGATGTCATCATTACAGTGTTTACTGCGGTCGCTGCGAGATAGGTGACGAAGAAAACGTCTCCAGCCGCAAGGGCGCGCACGTCGCCCGAAAACGGCACCACGGCGAAACAGGCGGCACCAAGCAGGGCCGCAAAGTAAAAGCGTAAATGATGGCGCAGATGCGCGCGGGAATTCCCGAGCACCCACCTCTCCTACCGGCACTTCACCCCTTCATGCCATGAGTCGGCCAATAGGTGCAGATGGTATTACTCAAAGACGGAAGCGGATCTGATCTATCCAGAAACGTTCCAGACGCCGCAAGCTAGAATTTACCGCCTCAAGCTCCGGCAGGCCAACATTGCCCACAGGTTCCAGCGCACCTAGATGGCGCTCGAAAAGTACGCGAAGCATATCGCGAACCGCTTCGCCCTTTCGAGTTAGGCGAACCAAAACCGAGCGCCGATCTGACTCGGAGCGTTCATGGTGTATATAGCCCTCTTCGACCAGCTTTTTCAGATTGTAAGACACGTTTGAGCCCAGATAGTGTCCCCGTGTACGCAACTCGCCCGCGGTTAGCTCCTGGTCACCTACATTGAACAGCAATAGAGCCTGAACGCTATTGATGTCGCGTTCATCTTTGCGATCAAGCTCATCCTTGATCACATCAAGCAGCTGGCGATGCAGCCGTTCTATTAGATTTAAAGCCTCAAGATATTGCCTACTCATCGTCTGCGTGGAACTAAACGCAGCCGCTTCTTGCGGTTTCGCTAATGCCGTCATCGCTTTCCCCTACGGTTTGCGTAGGGCCCACCTGTTGTGTGGTTGGCACACAGAGGCGCCAACCCGTTATCACACAAGGCTACGGCTAAGGTTTTAAGAGGCCGTAAACGGCTTTTCAGGCCGGACCAAAGCTCGCTAGAAGCATATAAACGGCACGCGCAACGTTATTGCGAATAATCGCGTCATCTGGTTTTGGTTCGATATTGAACAGCCGTCTTTGGTGTAAATCGGCTAAACAAAGATGTATAAACACCCGAGCCAACGCAAGCGTATCGGTCGGACGAAGCACATTTTTCTCTATCGCGCCTTGGAAAAATTCTGCCAGTTTAGTTTGTCCCAAAGCGGGACCAGATTGATAGAACGTCTGGCCAATCTCGGGAAACCGTGCGCATTCTCCGATCATCATGCGATAGCTCGCCACCGCGTCATCGGCCAGCACGAGACTCAAAAATTGTTCGCCGAAGCGCTGTAGCTGGCTCTCAAGATCCTCAGCTACGTCAAGCTCCTGGTCAAATACCAAGGCGACTTGGTCGCAACGATCGCGGACAACAGCAAGAAATAGCTCTTCTTTTGACGAATAGTAATTGTACAGCGTTGCTTTGGATCCGCCGCAGCGCCCCGCAATGGTAGACATCGAGGTCGCTGCGTAGCCATCCGTCAGAAATGCCTCGTGGGCGATCTTCAATATCGTCGCGCGCCGGTCATCTCTGCCGGACTTGGCGACATGATCTAAATCCATAACCGTACCGTACAGTTGACAAAGGCGTTGGGCCCGCTTACTGGCTTAAACGTGTATGACTGTACGGTACGGTCGTAATTCGGTCCAGAGGGCTGGATGGCAGAATTCGCTCGAATGCTTCGCTTGGCACGCTTCGGCACGCTGTTTTTTTTTGCTTTGCTCGCGGCCTGTGCGCCGAATCTGGGTCCAATGCCAAAACTGGCGGCGGTATCGAGCTTTGCGACCGCGCGAAGCTTTTCTGCCCCTAGGGCCTCTTGGCCTAGCGACAACTGGTGGGTGCAATTTCATGACCCAGAGTTGACGGCGCTCATTAACGAAGGCCTGAAGGGTGCGCCCGACCTCAAGATTGCAGCCGCCCGGCTGCGTATAGCTGCTGCTGCGGCGGAAGAGGCGGGAGCGGCCGGACTGCCCGCGTTGAACGGAGCGGTCTCAGCGCTGGAAACCAAGCCCAACGTCAACAATGGCTTTCCGCAGTCTATCAAGCCCTATTTGCCACACAGCTGGCACACCGAAATCAGTACTTCCCTGAATTTTACGTATGATCTTGATTTTTGGGGAAAAAATCGTGCTGCCCTGGCTGCCGCTACGTCCCAGGAAGAAGCTGCAGCTGCCGATGTCGCCGAGGCCCGTCTTAGCCTGTCGACCGCAATCGCCAGCACCTATGCCCATCTCGTCGCGCTCAAAACGGATCTTCGCACGCAACAGCAAGCGGTTCGCGTGCGTGAGCAAAGCGCCGGTCTTGTCCAGAACCGCGTCGCCCATGGCTTGGAAAATAAGGGGCCGCTGGCCGAGGCACTCGCAGAAGTGGCCATTGCAAAGGGACAGCTGGCCGAGATAACCGACGAAATTGCGCGGACGCGCCACCAAATCGCCGCCCTACTGGGAAAGGGGCCGGATGCCGGGCTTGTGATCTTCCCCAAAGAAACCGTGCCGCCGCTCGCCTATGGCCTGCCCCCTACCCTGCCGGCCGACCTGGTAGGGCGCCGCCCGGATATCGTGGCCGCCCGCCTCGAAGCAGAAGCAGCGGCACGCCGTATTAGGGTAGCGAGGGACGGGTTCTATCCGGACATCAACCTAAGTGCGGAGATCGGAAACGAATCGCTCGATCCTCGGGATTTTTTCGACAAAGGGTCGATCATGGGCGCGGTCGGACCTGCCATTCATCTCCCCATTTTTGAAGGCGGTCAACTTGCAGGCGCCTATCGCGGAGCTCGCGCCCATTATGACGAAGCCGTGGCAACCTACGACAAGACCGTGTCCCATGCGTTTGAACAGGTGGCTAACGCGCTCTCTGACGCCAAGGCACTTTCCGCCGAAATTACCGACGCCCGCGTAGCGCTGAAGGAAAGCCAACGCGCCTACCAGATTTCAAAAATTCGATATCGCGGCGGGCTTTCACGTTATCTGAACGTCCTGACCGCTGAAAATACAGTACTGCAGCAGCAGCGTGCGCTGACCGATCTCAAATCCGAAGCCTTTTTGCAAAACATTGCGCTGATCCGGGCCCTAGGTGGCGGCTTCAATGTCCGCGCCACGGCGCTCACCAACCGCACATATTGATAATTCGGGAACCCCTCCATGGTTGATGCACAAGCTGAGCCCAGCACGCATACGGTGTCTCCTCAGCCAGGTCGCCGAGGAATGCGCCAGCGTCTCTTCATCGCGCTTGGCTCCGCTGTCGCGATCGTATCGATTTTGTACGGAGTATACTGGTACTTCATCGGTTCGCATTACGTTTCGACCGACGATGCCTATGTGCATGCGTCGCTGGCTCAAATCACGCCGCGCGTCAATGGCACAGTGATTGCGGTTCCAGTTTACAACACAGAGCATGTCGAGTCTGGCCAAATTCTAGCAAAACTTGACCCCTTGGACGCACGCATCGCACTTGATCAGGCCAAAGCTAACTATCAACTCGCACGCCGTCAGGTCGAACAGATCATAGCGAGCAAGGCAGCTGCGCAAGCGGATGTCGTTGCTCGTCAGGCTGACCTCGTGCGCGCTCATCTGGATTATCGTCGCCGCGCCGCTTTGGCCCGCACCGGTGCGGTATCCGCCGATGAAATAACCGCCGCGCGCCAAGCCTATGCTACTGCCAGTGCTGATCTTATCGTAGCACAGCGCAAGGAAGCTGCGCTCGCGGCCCTTGTCGGAAATACCGACGTGGATCACAACCCCACAGTTCTTGCAGCCAAGGCCGCACTTGATATGGCTAGGCTGAATCTGGATCGTACGGTGATCCGCGCGCCGATTTCTGGTGTCATCGCACAAAAGGAAATTCAGATAGGTCAGCATGTTGATGTTGGAGCCAAACTCATGAGCGTGGTTCCAGTCTCGAAGGTTTATGTTGATGCCAATTTCAAGGAAAGCGAACTCAACAGCGTACATATTGGACAACATGCGACGCTTACGTCTGATCTTTACGGCTCCGGAGTGGTGTTTCACGGTCACGTAGCAGGGCTTGCTGGGGGAACGGGCGCGGCATTCGCGATCATCCCTGCCCAGAATGCCACAGGAAACTGGATTAAGGTGGTCCAGCGCCTGCCCGTACGCATAACGATTGATTCTCAAGACCTCGCCAAGCATCCCCTGCGGGTGGGTCTATCGATGAGAGCGACTATCAAATTGTCGCCCTAGGCCACGCAATGAGTGAACCCAACCAGCCCGCCAGTTCCCAGGATTCTGCCTACGTAACCGGCTTTATATTATGGCCAACGGTGATTGTTCTCGCGCTGTCCAATTTCATGGCAGTGTTGGACATGACGATCGTCAATGTCGCCGTTCCCCACATAGCGGGTAGCCTCGCGGTATCGCCAAATGAGGGTACCTGGGTAATTACCTCTTACGCCGTTGCCGAAGCGATCACTGTTCCGCTCACAGGCTGGCTTGCCGCCCGCTTTGGGGCTCTGCGAATATTTTTGTTCGCAGCCTTTGGTTTTGGTGCGATGTCTATGATGTGCGGTCTGGCGCCATCGCTTACATCTCTAGTTGTGTTTCGTATAATGCAGGGATTGGCCGGGGGGCCATTAATGCCCATGTCGCAGACGCTGATTATGCGGATCGCTCCACCCGACAAAAGATCGATGGGGCTTGGACTATGGACCATGACCACGATTATTGCACCCATTGCTGGCCCGCTGATCGGCGGCACGATTGCAGATTCGATCGGTTGGCCGTGGGCATTTTTCATCAATGTACCGGTTGCGGTATTCATCGTAGCGGCGGCGTCGTTCCTGCTTGCAGGACGGGAAACCCCCATTGTCCGACGCCCTATTGATTACATTGGCCTCGTACTCCTCGTCATCTGGGTAGGTTCACTGCAGATGGTGCTTGATAATGGACAAAACAAGGATTGGTTTGGTTCAACTGAAATCGTAATTTTGGCGATTACAGCTGTGATCGGCTTTGCAGCATTTCTGATTTGGGAACTAACAGAGGTTCATCCGATCGTCGATCTGCGGGTATTTCGACATCGAGGCTTTGCCGCGGCGTCGGTGGCGATGACGCTTACTTTTGGAGCGTTCTTCGCAACCGTTGTTCTCATTCCCCTCTGGCTACAGTCGAACCTCAACTACACAGCCAGTTGGGCTGGCTATGTGACTTCCTTTAACGGTGTACTCGGGGTGTTTATGGCACCGGTGGTTGCCGTGCTGATGAATTATGTGGATCCACGAAAGTTAATCACTTTCGGGCTGACCATAGTATCGGCGACGGTCTTCGTTCGTGTGTTTTTCAATACCGATCTGACGCTTTGGCCGTTAATTATGCCCCAGCTCATTCAGGGTATAGGCATGCCTTTTTTCTTCGTGCCCCTGATCGGTATGGCGATGAGCTTTGTCCAGACCGAGGAGACCGCATCAGCCGCCGGATTAATCAATTTTCAGCGTTCCATGGCTGCCGCTTTTGGCACCGCGCTTGTGACAACCGCCTGGTCAGACGCCACCATCACCAGTCACGCCGATCTAAGTGGCATTATCCATGATCCATCCGGAACATTGAGACTATTGCAGCACCTTGGTATGTCGCCCGCCCAGGCGCTCGACGCCCTCGATGGCATGGTCCAGAAGCAGTCCATGATGCTCGCGACGATTCACGTCTTTTTCCTGGCAGGGATTTGTATACTGGTCGCCGCGGCGTCCGTCTGGCTGGCCCCCAAGCCTCCAGGACCGGTGCGGACCGGTCCCAGCCATTGACGGGTGCGTCTCAATTGACCAATCGCCGTCAGGCTGGAGCCTTGCCATCCGCATGGTCAAACGGCTAGATCTGCTCTGGTTGTCAACCTATGCATCACATGTTGCCCCCTGCCTCATTTCCCGCCCTGCGGCTGCGCCGTCTTCGACGCCATGATTGGACCCGGCGACTGGTGGCTGAGACCATTCTCAGCCCTGACGATCTGATTTGGCCCCTGTTCGTGATTGACGGACAAAGCCGGCGGGAACCCGTAGCATCTATGCCGGGCGTAGAGCGCTTATCCGTTGACCTCGTTGCGGAAGCCGCCTGTGAGGCGAAGCAGCTAGGAATCCCCGTAGTCGCCTTGTTTCCCCAAACCAGCCCTGACCTCAAAACTCCTGACGGACGTGAAGCTGTTAACCCGGATAATCTGGTGTGCCGGGCAGTTCGCGCCATCAAATCTGTGGCCCCGGACGTGGGCGTACTCTGCGACGTCGCGCTCGACCCCTACACCGACCATGGCCATGATGGCGTTCTCATCGATAATTATGTTGCTAATGACGAGACGGTGGAAATTTTAGTCCGGCAGGCACTTGTCCAGGTGGAAGCCGGATGCGACATCATCGCTCCATCAGACATGATGGACGGACGAGTAGGCGCTATCCGATCAGCCCTTGAAGGTGCAGGATATCGTAATACTTTGATTATGTCCTATGCCGCTAAATATGCGAGTGCGTTCTATGGACCGTTTCGAGATGCGATCGGTTCAGCCAAAGCTTTAACCGGAGACAAGCGAACCTATCAAATGCATCCGGCCAATAGCGAGGAAGCTCTGCGTGAGGTCGCACTGGATTTGGCGGAAGGCGCCGATATGGTCATGGTGAAGCCTGGAATGCCCTATCTCGACCTGGTCTTCAGGGTGCGGCAAGAGTTCCAAGTCCCCACCTTCGCCTATCAGGTATCTGGTGAATATTCGATGATACGCGGTGCCATCGACAGAAACTGGCTGGACCGTGAGCGCGTGATACTTGAGAGCCTAATGTCCTTCAAACGTGCAGGAGCCAGTGGAATCCTTACATATTTTGCACGCGATGCCGCAAGGCTACTTGGCGCCTAGACAGCAGTCACGGTCCTGCCTCAGCGGTCGACACAACTTCACCATCTGGCTGCGCCTTTGTGATCAAGCGTTCGAGCAGTGCGTCATAGATCGGAGTTGTTCGCAGCAGATGGGCGATGAGCATCGCGGAAAAACACGCCGCGAGCATTGGGAGTAGCGTGGTGAAAGCGGCCGTCATCTCTGTTACAAGAACGATGCCCGTCACCGGAGCCTGAACCATTCCCGTAAAGAATGCAGCCATTCCAACGACGGCAAACGCCTCTGGCTGAATGCCAAGATGAGGAAACAACCTGGCGCAAATAAAGCCACAGAACAGCCCCAGTTGAGAGCCCAGAACCAAAAGCGGCGCGAACAGACCGCCTGGAGTACGAGCAGCGTAGGATAGAGGTCCAAGCACGAAGCGAACCAAAAACGCGAGGGGGATGGCGCTAAAAGCGACCCCGCCGGCCAGAATGCTCTGCGTAATCGCATCACCTCCGCCTATGAGGTTCGGGGAAACCCAGCCCACCACACCGACCAGCGCACCGATTGCAGCGGCTTTGGCCTCGACTGGAACCCGATCAAGGCGCTGGGTAAGGGTAAGGGCACCTAGAATGCTTCTGTTATATAGGCTAGCGGCGACTCCCGCGACGATGCCGAGAATGACATAAAGTATCCAGCTCGCATCAGGCGTGTAAGGAAGCGGTCCGGTACCCGATAAAATTGGCACCTTTATCGCTACCAGAAAATCCGGCTTGTTCCCCAGAAACAAGCGCGAAACCAGAATGGCTGTCGAGGACGCACCAAGTGCCACGATGGTCATGCGAGCTTCAAACCGGCGTACGAGTTCTTCGAGCACAAAGACGGCGCCAGCGATCGGTGCGTTAAAGGCCACGGCAAGCCCTGCCCCCGCCCCTGCCGCAAGCAGCAGGCGCAGTTCTTCCTCCGAATGACGAAACCATTGTCCAATAAGATGGGCAAGGACGGCCCCCATTTGCACACTAGGGCCCTCTCGACCTAATGCCAGGCCGCCACCAATCGCCGATAGTCCCCCGAGAAACTTGACGGGGAGGAGTCCAGGTGGAGTCGCCATAAGCTCATTATTGAGCGCGGCTTCAACCTGAGGGATGCCGCTTCCTGATGCATGGGGCGAAAGACGCCGTACAAGCCACGCCCCAAACCCCGCGGTCGACGCGCACCCAGCAACTACTAGGCCAAATCCAATCACCGGGATGCCATGCGCGAGGGCGATAAGCATATTACGCAGTGACTCGGCATACACGAGGGCTATTCGAAAGAAGGTATCAATCAGGCCTGCACCAGCGCCTACTATAGGGGCCAAAAGTGAGACCATGAGTAAGCGGCGCAAGCTGCGGTCCCGCCGACGCATCCGATGGCGGGCTTCGGTATACCCTTCGCGCTGTTCGGCTGCGGCGTCGGCGCCGGGGGAATAGGGCTCTGGGGAAAATTCACTCATTTAGAAATAACCCTTTTGCGACCCTCCCAATTCGCGTCCCCCATACCCCAGCAGCTTTTCGAGCAAAACTGACTGGACAATGAGTGTTGGATTGCGCGACGAGCCGGTCCCCTTCTGCCTGACGTTCCAGCCATGTACGGAAAACATATATGCACAAGAAGAATCACGGAGATTCTTCTTGAGGGGTATTACCGACGCGGCCCGGTCCCTGCGAGGCGGAACAAGTTATAATTTTTAAACGAAACCGGACCTATGGTCAGCAGTTCATTATATGGTAATTTTTTCTACATATAGTGTACGCAGATTTCTACCATCACAGGTTGCCGTAGGGGCCTTCGCCGAAAAGGGCACAATGACCGCTCCCGGCATCGCTCATCACCTAGATCACTCAGCCATGCAGGCAGGAAAATTCGCACGCCCGATGCCCCCACACGCCACAGGCGTCATCAACCGGCAGCTCACCAAAGACGAAAGATTGCGGTCCCAACGCTACCCCTTCCCTAGCGTCTGCTGAGTGACCCTCTAGGACAAGAGACTACGAAGTAGAATTTCAGCGCGTGAGGGCAAAATTTCAAAACCAGTTCGGCGCTGGCCAAGATCCACCACATCTTCGAGCACGAGCATCGCCAGGCCGTGAATGGCTCCCCATACGGCAAGGCCCTGCGCAGAATCACCAAGTGCGGCTCCGATCGTCTCACCAACACTGTCTGCGGCAGAAGCCAAATCCTTAAACGTATTTCGTTTAGACATCTGTGGTCCGAACATCAGGCGCGCCAGAGCAGGCCTGCGGGCGACGAAGCGCATGTAGGCGCCACCGATGCTTGCAATCCTGTCGGCGCGCACTCCTGGCGCAGCCGCAGCGTTCACGATCTCCTCTCTCAATTCATTGAAGCCCTCTGTGGCCAATTCAGCCAGCAGTGCTTCATGGTTGGGAAAATGCCGATAGGGAGCTGCGTGACTTACGCCAACGCGTCGCGCAACCGCACGCAGACTTAACGCTTCGAGTCCCTCTTCTTCCAAAATTGCACGGGCCGAGCTGCGCAAGGCATTGCGCAGATCTCCATGATGATAGGCCCCATTACGCTGCTCACTCATACGCGACCCTTCCTCAGCATCTCCATGCGCGCGAACAAGCTGGACGTATCCCATCGCGCGCCATTCATGCGTTCAACTTCTGCATAAAACTGATCGACAAGTGCCGTCAGAGGTAAAGACGCACCATTGGCGCGAGCCTCCTGTAGGCATATTCCTAAATCCTTGCGCATCCACTCCACAGCAAAACCGTGATCATAATGCCCTTCCAGCATGGTTTTATGGCGATTTTCCATTTGCCATGACTGAGCTGCACCTTTTGAAATCACATCCACAACTGCATGTACGTCGAGCCCCGCGGCCCTTGCAAAGCTCATCGCTTCCGACAGGCCCTGCACTACACCTGCAATACAGATCTGGTTGACCATCTTGGTAAGCTGGCCAGAGCCCGACGGCCCTAAAAGGCTAATTTGTCGTGCATAGGCGGCCATCACCGGCTGCGCTTTAGCATATGATTCGCTGTTGCCTCCGCACATGATCGTGAGCTGGCCATTCTTTGCACCCTGCTCGCCACCAGAAACCGGCGCATCGACGAAACCGAACCCTCGCTCGTGGGCGATCCCACCGAGCCTACGGGCAAGTTCTGCGGATGCGGTCGTGTGATCGACAAAAACCGTTCCCTTTGCCATGGCTGCAAATGCGCCATGAGTACCAATAGTTACGTCCTCCACGTCCCCATCGCGCCCCACACAGGCAAAGACAATCTCAGCCCCTTTCGCGGCTCCAGCAGGCGTATCAGCATCGCGTCCCCCATAATTTTTAATCCAAATATCACGTTTGGCAGATGAGCGATTGTAGACCGTAACGTCGTACCCGCTAGTGGCAAGATGACCCGCCATAGGAAAGCCCATAACGCCTAGTCCAATAAATGCCACGTGCATCTAGATTTCTCCAATTACTCGATAAATTCTGCAGTCACAGCGGCAACAACTTTGGGAGGAGCCTTCATCATCAAGATCACTATGAAAATTGGGATGCACGTGAGAAACATGAATAGAAAATCGTCCGCGTAGGCGATCACCGCTGCATTGCGTTGAACCATGGCATTGAGACCCACTAGGCCGGTTGGCAATTGAGTGTTCCAGAACAGGCTCGGGCCATTGACGAAGAGCGCCCGGTTGAAAGGCGTAACTTCTCCCGCAAGAGTGGCATGCGCGACCTGCATGTTATCCGCAAGCAGCGTTGTTGTCACAGATACCCCGATCGCGCTGCCGATGTTGCGGATAAGGTTCAAGAACGCCGAAGCATCAGTGCGCAAACTCCCTTCGAGCGTAGCAAAAGCCACAAGATTGGCCGGTATGAAAACAAACCCAAGGCCAATACCCTGAGTAAAACCAGTTGAAACCAAAGTATAAACGGACACTGACGGGTTCCAATGCGCCATGCTCCACATCGTACCAAGAACCACTGAGGTCCCAAATCCAAGTAGAATCCGGGCATCGACACGATTCGAAATCCTGCCGACTATCATCATCGCGAACATAGTACCAATGCCCCGCGGGGCCATCAAAAGGCCTGTGTCCGTCACCGAGTATCCAGACAAGTTTTGCAAATAAGGCGGAAGCAGCGCAGAGCTCGCCAGAAGAACAACGCCTATCAGAAACATCAGCGCCAAAGCTGAGACATAATTGCGATCTTTGAACAACAGCTTAGGAATAAATGGCTTTGATGTAGTCAACATGTGGACGATGAAGAGATAGAGCCCCAATGCTGCGACCACTGCCTCTGCCACGATTTCAACCGAACTGAACCAATTCTTGGTCTGTCCACGATCAAGCATTAGCTGCAAGGCGCCAATTCCAAAGGCAAGCACCGCGAATCCGGACCAGTCGAAACGCAGCATGGCATTACGTACCGTATCCTTAAGGTAAAGCCATATCCCGATTGACGCGGCAACACCAAACGGCACATTGACGTAGAAAACCCAGCGCCAAGTGTAATGATCGGTCAGATAACCACCTAAAGTGGGGCCAAGAATGGGACCAACCATGATGCCCATCCCCCAAATTGCCATGACCTGGCCCCGCTTTTCGGCCGGATAAAGATCGAGCATGATTGACTGTGACAGTGGCGCCAAAGCTGCGCCGAATACCCCCTGCAATAAGCGGAAAACAACAATCTGGTCGAGGTTCTGCGCCATCCCACAGAGCATCGACGTAACGGTGAAGCCAAGTAGACTGATAATGACAAAATTTTTGCGGCCGAAACGCGCAGCGAACCAACCCACTGGAGCCGTCATGATAGCGGCTGCAACAATATAAGACGTGAGAACCCAGGTGATCTGATCTCGGCTCGCCTGGAGCGAACCTTGCATGTAAGGTAGCGCTACGTTGGCGATAGTCGTATCGAGCGCCTGCATCAGCGTACCAGCCATGGCACAAAGCAGAACGATCGTCAGCTCAAACTTGTTTTCATACGCCTCGGATGATCCGA
>JAKAVI010000098.1 GCA_021817355.1 Pseudomonadota bacterium
GGGGCTTGCAATAAGTCGTGGCTTTATCGAGGCGATAGGTGGAACGGTGACCGCATCCAACCGCAGGGATCGGACAGGAGCCGTCTTCACGATTGCTCTTCCACAGTCCCATCGTCGCGTTGCTGACGAGGGATCATTGTCGTGACGTCCGGAACACCGTTGCGTGTGTTGGTTGTGGATGATGAACCGGCGATCCGTCGTTTTCTCCGTGCCAGCCTGACAGCGGAAGGTTATGTGGTGTCCGAATCCGAAGACGGGGAAGAAACGCTTAAGCTGCTTCGGCGTAATAGCTTTGATTTAGTGCTGCTGGATCTTGGGCTGCCTGGCATGACTGGCTTTGATGTCATTGCATGCGTAAGGGACGCGGGTCTCACTGTGCCTATAGTGGTATTATCCAGCCGCAATGATGAAGGAGGAAAAGTCCGGGCGCTTGATCTTGGTGCAGATGACTACGTCACCAAACCTTTTGGCCTCGACGAACTCTTGGCGCGGATGCGCGCAGCGGTGCGTCACCGGGTTCAGGAAGGCGGTGAACAGCCTGTTTTCCATAGCGGCGACCTGTGCGTCGATTTGGTTGGCAGGTCCGTCACGGTGCGAAGCGAGGAAGTGAAGTTGACCCCGCGGGAATACGAGTTGCTGCGACTGCTGGTTGCCCATGCAGGCAAGGTGGTCACGCACCGCTTTATTCTGGACCAAGCTTGGGGTACCGGTTCCGATGTTGCTTATTTGCGGATCTATATCGCGCGCCTACGCCAGAAGATTGAGATCGACCCCCAGCGACCTTCTCTGATCCTCACGGAACAGGGCGTTGGCTATCGCTTGAGGAGTTGAGGGGTCCGGCGCTGACGAAGGTTAGCGCTCATTGTATTTCTGAGCGCTTTGTGGGGCATCGCAGGAGGCTGCAGAACAGGCTGTTGCAAAGGAATTTACATTGCGTTGGTTTAGCTCCGGTCGTGGATGTCTGGAGAGAGTGGACACTTCAGCCCTCTTTGATTTTGTGACATATACATATGAACAGCAGGCCCGGCGGAGATAAGCTGAGCTTGGTTACGAGATTGATGTTTGCACACGGATCGGCTTTATGATTGCGTGTGGCCGCTCCGCGGCGCGCGCAGCCTTCATTGAGGAAAATCGACGTACATCTCACGGATGGGTTGGGAAGTTGGTCACATAAAGCAGCATTTACATTTCGTGGATGGATAAGCTTTTGGCCAGCCAGGAGGTTGCGTCAGTCCGCCACGGCTCATGTGTAAACTCTGCAGACATTCATTAAATCGTTGACCTGTCGTTACCTCTGGAACTCATTCGGCGTAGATGTGGCCGACCGCCGCTACCGTTTTTGATTTAGTGAGCTTATCGGGGGTGAAGCATAGCCGGAAGTGAGGCCTCGATTCGATTCTGGTAACTGCACCAATGTAGGCTTCCGCTCAGGCTTTAATTGGGCGCGGCAGCGTGGGACCTATCCGTCGTAAATTCTCGTAGGCTGTCACATGCAGGCTGCCAAGAGCTAGCTCCAGTTGTACCAGGGTTATGACGCGGGCTTGTTTGCCGAGGGGAGTATGTCCTTCGTAGTGTGTTACCGAAGGTGGT
Source organism: Pseudomonadota bacterium (assembly GCA_021817355.1). The sequence goes on from JAKAVI010000098.1 coordinate 1,591, forward strand.
ACGCAGCTGTGAATGACAGCGCGTGGTATGCAGGCGTTGTTACAGTTTTCAAGTAACCCAGTTATTTGGCTTTTCCAACGCGGTTTATCTTCAATTGCTGACCTGAACACAGTCGGAGCTAGGCCGCGTAGAACAGCAGACATTGATGCCGATGACGCGCCAACATTCAGTGGAGGTGGGCGATCAAGGCTAGATCCAGCGTAGGTGGCCCGTTTACGCGGCAAAACCCAGCTAACGGCGTGCGACGAGAACTTTTGGACTTTTTCTATGACTTTGTTCGGGGACGTAATTTGCGTCGTGGTGGTGCAGCGGCCCCAAAGGGCACCGTCAGCTTGGTCATTTCAGTGACCTCCGATCTCGTGGCGCGATTGGCGAGCGTTTCAATGGTACGATAGCGCGTTACAACTTCCCGCCCCAAGTCGGTCAGGCGTGAGCCGCCTCCCCGTACGCCGCCGGTTGCAGTTTCTATAAGCGGTGCGCCAAAACTCTGTTCGGCGGCCTTGATGAGAAGCCAAGCCTGACGATAGCTCATATCCATTGCAGATGCCGCCTGGCGCAGTGACGCGAGTTCGTCAATCAATTCGAGCAGGCGAGCCTTGCCGGGGCCGAAGCTGCCATGCTCATCCAGATCGATGCGGATCATGAGACGCGTCATGGGAGGAAGACTGCCCGGTAACAGGGCGCGGGTCCAGAGTGATCATCGGGCAAGATTGACGTCGGGCGATGCGTGATAGCGATATGAATATCAAAAATCACGGGGACCTTCCGAGGAGTGTCGTAAAGTAGCCTTCGATACCGACTACCGGGATCCTTGCTGCGGTGATTCTGTCTCCATATATGCCTATTGGGGAGGTTTTAGGCCCAACCAGATTAAACATGCTACCGTACTACCTTACTTGCCAAGGTATTGGCCGACGCAATGGCTACCAACACCTTGTCAAGCCGGAAAATCTGGTTCGACGATAGAGCAACACGCGACCCGGCGGCAAATCTGATTCAGAGGCTCGTCCTGGGAGCTTAGTGGGAACGCGGAACGAGCACGTCATTTTTGTTCATGTCTTTTACTTAAATGACGGCGCTCTGAAGTCTCTTAATGGCCTGTCTTGGAATCCGCGCGATCGTGCGTAGAGGCTCTTAAAAGACGTATGGTAAAAAATAGTGGTGGGTCAATGACGCTGTGGTTGCCTTGCGATGGTTAGCCAGCGGGTACTGTTGATGTCCTGGGGATTGGATATCCAGCCTTTGACATAGGGCTTGACGAGGTTCTGCGTGACATTGAAGAAAAGCGGTATCACCGCGTATTCGCTCAGTCCAAGTTCCTCGGCAGAGGAGAGAATCTTTCCTCGTACGTCGTCGTCAGGTTGCTGTTGCGCTTTGCGCATGAGGGCATCAAAGGCCGGGTTGCAGTATTGTCCGAGATTTTGTGGATTACCGCAGCGTAGGAGATCCAGAAAATTACTGGCGTCATCGAAGTCGGCGACCCATGCAGTGTCACCCAACTGGAAATTACCCTGCTGCATGTCCACAAGTTGGTCCTGTAATTCCTCAGCCCTGATGTTAAGCTGAATGTAGGCCGCTGCGTACATGCTTTGTAGGACCGCCGCGGTGCGCATGTTGTCGGGATTTGTATCTGTCAGGTAATTGAGTGAGAGTGGGTGCTGAGGCCCGTAGCCCAGCTTTTGCATGAGTGCCCGGGCCATGTCTAGACGCTTCGCATAGGGAATGAATTTGAACCAAAGATATGCATTGTGCGGATAGTTCGAAATCCCTGGTGGAACAAGTGAGAGGGCGGCTGGTTCACCCAGGCGCCGAATTTCTTGCACGATCTTGGTACGGTCAACAGCCAGTTCGAGCGCTTCGCGCAAGCGCTTGCTTTTGAGTAACCGATCCTTGAAATTGATTACGATGTAATCCGTGGCAAGCAGAGGGACGCTCTCGATCTGGTTCGGAATGTTGCGCCGCATCCAGTTAATCTCAAGTGCGGGGTATCCTGAAAGCGTGTCAAGCTCTCCTGCCCGATAGCGCTTCAAGGCTGCCTCGCTGTCATTTGTGACATAATACCGTTCAACATCGATATGCACATCCCTGGCGTCATAAAACAGTTTGTTCTTAACGAGGGTGATATGGTCGAGTGGTATCCAGCGCCTGACTATGTAGGGGCCGTTAGCAACGTAATGGAGCACTGTCGACCACTTGGATCCGAATTTAAGATAGACATGGCGCGGTATAGGCAGAGTGGCCTCATGGGCCATGATTTCGAGTAGGTAGGGCGTTGGGTGTTCCAGGCGAACCTTTAAGGTATGGGCGTTTATGGCCTCAACACCAAGGGCCGATGGCGGCAGTTTCCCATCGGTAATGGCCTTGGCGTTTTTGATCGGCCACAGGATATTGGAGTAGAGCGCCCCCGTCTTGGGATCAACTTCCCGGCGCCAAGCGGTTATGAAGTCCGCTGCCGTGACGGGTACACCATCGGACCACAGTTCGTGGCGCAAATAGAACGTCCAGCTCAAGCCGGTCGCGGAGACGGTCCAGTGAGTCGCAACACCCGGTATAGGCTTACCGTCTGGGCCCATGGTGGTCAGGCCCATAAGCATGTCGCCCACCACCGCATATTCCCAGTCGCCATCGATATAGGCCGGGTCGAGGCTTTTTAGGTCGGGTCCGTTGCCACGATTGATAACGGTCTCGTCACCATAATGGCTGCGCGGAGCACACGCGCCTAGCAAGGCGAGAACGCCCAGGGCAAGGAGGGCACAAGACAGGCGACGCATCATGCGACAACTCCTGAAAAAATCTTCCTTTCGGGATACGCCACGCATGATAAAAGAGTGGCGCGTTGATGCGGAATTTTGTCATGTCGATACGTCTGTCTGTTGCCGCTCTTTTGGGCGTGATTCTGTGTGCCGGGCCTGCCCTGGCCGCAAGCCCGAGCGCCCTTCTCCAGGCACTTGATCACTGCGCGGGGGTGTCGTCTGGCGCAGCCCGTCTTGCCTGCTATGATGGGCTTGCTCCTCGGGTCCGGGCAAAAGTGAGCGGCAAGCCGGTGACTCAGAGCATCCGGGCACAGGTCCAGAAAAAGCAACAGGAATCCTGGTTTGGCTTTAACCTGGGCGGGCTTTTCGGCAACGCGCCTTCGGAGCAGACCAAGCCGTCTCAGTTTGGCTCGGACAACCTTCCGGTCCAAGTGGTTAAGCGCAATTCCAAGACCCAGGCGATCGATAGTATTTCGGCGCGCTTGAAGGACTATGCGTTCAATCCTTTTGGCAAGTTTATAATCACTCTCGCTAACGGACAGATCTGGAAGCAGCTCGATGCCGATGATGCTCATGCGGTGTTCCACAAGGATCCATCTGCTAATCGCGTAAAAATCACGCGCGGCTTTTTGGGCAGCTATAATCTTTATATCAATGGCGGCTACCGCGTCTTCAAAGTCAGGCGCCTGCGATAGGAGTTTACACATTAGCTGGCGTCGTGTTCAGCAACGAAGTGGCCTGGCGCCACTTCGTTGAGGCGTGGACAAAAATAATCGACTGTCGCAGCTTCGACCACCTGCGCGCGTGTGAAGGGATCACGTCCATCCAAAATCGTTGGCACATTGGCGAGATGGCTCTCATCAAGCTTCTGGCGTGCCACAACTGGATCAGGAAGGGGAACGGCGGAAATTAGTGCCTTGGTGTAGGGGTGCCGTGGATTTGCGTAGATCGTGTCGCGGTCTGCCAGTTCAACAACTCGTCCGAGGTAGAGCACCATGACGCGATGCGAGATCTGTCGTACAACAGAAAGATCATGGCTGATGAACAACATCGCCATTCCAAACTCGCGCTGCAGGCCCAGGATCAGGTCGATGATTTGGGCTTGAATGGAGACATCAAGAGCGCTCACCGCTTCGTCACAGACAACCAGCTTCGGTCTTAGGATCATGGCGCGGGCGATACCGACCCGCTGGTTCTGCCCACCGGAAAATTCATGAGGGTAGCGATTGATCCATACCGGGTTGAGACCTACCCGTTCCATCATATCGCAAACGCGCTCGCGCACCTTGGCGCGCGAAAGTGCGGGTTCCTGCGCTTTTAGTGGCTCTGCAATCGATTGGCCAACAGTCATGCGGGGGTCAAGGCTTGCCAGAGGATCTTGGAATACGATCTGAAGATCCTTACGTACCCGCATGAGTGATCGGTCTTTCAGATCTGCCATATCGCGGCCCATCCAGGCGACAGTGCCGGCTGACTTTGGCACGAGGCGCAGGACAGCCCGGGCAAGCGTGGACTTGCCGCAACCTGACTCTCCGACCACGCCTAAAGTCTCGCCTTCGTTCAGGGTGAAGCTGACGCCGTCGATGGCGCGCAATGACTGCGTCTTCGGCCATAAACCGACTCCTAGCCTAATCGGATAATAGACCTTCAGATCCTCCACCTGGAGCAGGATATTCGGTTTGACCATGTCCGGAGTGGCGACGTCGTGGCCACCACGGGAGGGATCATCCATCCGCGGTCTCGATTGGAGTAAGAGCTTGGTATAGGGATGGGCGGGCATCCGGAATACCGACTGCACGTCGGCCATCTCTACGAATTTTCCCTCGCGCATAACAGCGACGCGGTCGGCGCTGCCGGCAATCACTCCCATGTCGTGACTTATCATGACGATAGCTGTCTTCAGTTCACGCTGAAGATCGCGCATGATCTCGAGAATTTGGGCCTGCGTGGTGACGTCGAGAGCGGACGTCGGCTCATCGGCAATGAGGAGGTCAGGGCCACACACAGTGGCCATGGCGATCATGACCCGCTGGCGCATGCCGCCGGATAATTCATGTGGATACTGATCCATCCGGCGACGTGCGTTGGGAATGCGCACCAGATCGAGGATTTCGAGGCAGCGCCGTTCAGCTTCTATGTCCGGAACCCGCAGGTGGATACGTAATGTCTCCATGATCTGCTGTCCGATTCGCATGTGCGGTGTCAGTGCAGTCAGGGGATCCTGAAAAATGGTGGTTATACGCGAACCCCGCAAACGATTAAGATGTGCCTGTGGCAGTCCGAGAAGCTCCTGGCCGCGATAGCGAACGCTGCCTTGCGCTCGTCCATTGGCGGCCAGAAGGCCCAGACCTGCCAGAAACAGTTGGCTCTTGCCTGATCCCGATTCCCCGACAACGCCCAGCGTTTCGCCCGGGTGCACATCCAGGTTGACGGAGTTGACAGCGTGGACCTCGCCATCCGGGGTGGAAAACCGCACGTCTAGGTTACGGATTTCGAAGATGGGTTGGGTCATCTCACCGATCCTTCGGGTCGAGCGCATCGCGCAGGCCGTCGCCGATGAAATTGAAGCAGAAGAGAGTAACCGCCATAAATAGCGATGGAAAAATCAACAACCAGGGCGCAGTTTCGATTTGATAAGCACCGTTTGCGATGAGCACACCCCATGAGGTCAGCGGCTCGCGCACACCCAGGCCTAGAAAGCTCAGGAAGCTCTCGGCAAGAATTACGCTTGGAATGGTCAGTGTTACGTAAACGACGACCGGACCGATAATGTTGGGGATGACATGACGCAGAATGATCACATGCCCTCCCACGCCGGAGGCCCGGGCCGCCTCAATGAATTCTGTCTCTTTCACCGAAAGCGTCAGGCCACGAACAATTCGCGCCATGGTCAGCCATTCGACTGCACCGATTGCAAGAAATAGCAGCCAGAGGCTACGGTCAAAAACAACCATCAAAATGATGACAAAGAAAATGAAGGGCAGGGAGTAAAGCACGTCGACGGCTCGCATCATCAATTCGTCGAGTTGACCTCCGACGAATCCAGAGATGGCTCCGTAGCTCACCCCGATGAATAGGCTGACAAAAGTCGCAACAAGTCCGACCGCTAGAGAAACTCTTGCTCCAAAAAGTACACGAACGAAGAGATCGCGTCCGAGAGCATCTGTGCCGAACCAGTGCGCACCGCCGGCAAAGCATGGAACATGGTGATCAGGCCACCAGGACGGTGCGCAAGAAATCAAATGGTAGTTGATTGTGTCATAGGAATACGGCGATAGCAGAGGCGCAAACAGCGCCATCATTGCGATGGCGCCCAATAGGATGATGCTCGCTACCGCGGCACGGTTGGCGAACATTCGCCTGCTTGCGTCGATCCAAAGACTACGGCCAACCACGTCTCGGGCGCCGATGATCAGGGCGGCTTTGTCGCTGGCGGTGACGTCCGTCATCGCAGCCGCACCCTTGGATCAAGGACGCCATAAAGAAGGTCGGCAGCGAGGTTAAGGACGATTACCAGGGCGGCATAGGTTATGACGACACCCATCACCATGGTGTAATCGCGATTGACTGCCGCCTGCACGAAGTAGCGGCCAATACCAGGTAAACTAAAGATCTGCTCAACCACCAGCGAGCCGGTCAGTATCGATGCTACCGCCGGCCCCAGATAGGATATTAGCGGCAAAAGTCCTGCGCGTAAGGCGTGACGCGTAATGACCAGATGTGCAGGAAGACCTTTGGCACGGGCGGTGCGGATATAATTGGAATGCAGAACCTCGATCATGCTTCCGCGCACCAGTCGGGCTATGATGGCCATCTGTGGCAATGCGAGGACGATGACTGGCAGGATAAGGTTACGCAGGGCGCCGCCGTTCCAGCCGCCAACGGGAAGACTGATATGGTGGCCGAACAGCCAAACGCCATAGACGCCGAAGATCAGTGTCAGGATGGGGGCGGTTACGAAATTGGGTATGGTAATGCCAATCATGGCAATGCTCATGATGCCGTGATCGGAAAAGCGGTTGTGACAGAGCGCTGCGATCGTGCCGAAGGCTGTACCAAAAAATATGGCCAGAACAATCGCGGTGAGCCCGAGTCGGGCGCTGACGGGAAGACCGATCTCGATCAGCTGTCCTACTGAAAAAGCACGATTTTTGTAGGATGGTCCAAAATTGAAATGCGCAAGATTGTCCAGGTAGCGGAAATATTGGCGGTAGAGCGGCTCGTCCAGGTGGTAGTTGTGCTCGATGTTGTGTTCGATCTGAGGTGGAAGGCGGCGAACCTGGTCAAATGGACCACCTGGGGCCAGGCGCATGAGAACGAAGCTGAGCGTGATCACGGCAAACAGCGTTGGCACTGCGCCTAGCACACGTCGCATCGTATAGGCCAGCATCGACGGCACGGTTTCCCCCGGGCGGTGGCGGCGGAAGCCACCAATTGCGCAAGGGCGACACGGTTGCCGTGTTGGTCAGCCTTGCAGAAACCACAACACTGTCATTGAAGGGTTGAGGATTTGCCAACGCCACAGCGATGCGCATTTACTGTTCGTTAACGAGTTACCCAGCCGAAGGCAGGGCAAATGTGTCCGGCAGCACAGGGGCAAAGGCCCTTGAGCATACCAGCTGGTTGACAGTCTCGATCGCCGGAGCGAAGTAGCGGTCTGTGCCGAAGCGCGGCGTGCTCGCCCGCAGCAGTGCGTGGGCCTCTTCGAGCGGAGGGGAGGATCTGAGTGGGCGGTGGAACTCGATGCCTTCGGCCGCAGCCAGAAGCTCGATCGCCAGAATGTAACCGGTGTTGGTGTTCAGGGCCCCCAAACGCCGAGCAGCGAAGGTTGCCATAGAGACGAAGTCTTCCTGATTGGCTGACGTCGGCAGTGAATCGACCGAGGCGGGATGGGCGAGAGACTTGTTTTCCGAAGCCAGCGCCGCGGCGGTGACCTGGGCAATCATGAAGCCTGAATTCAGGCCGCTTTCCGCTACGAGAAAAGGTGGCAATCCGGACAAGGAGGGATCGATCAGGAGCGCAGTGCGCCGCTCGCTGATGGCACCGATCTCGGCAATCGCTATGGCCAGAAGGTCGGAGGCGATTGCCACTGGCTCGGCATGAAAGTTGCCGCCCGATAGCACGGTCCCATCACCAAAGATGAGGGGGTTGTCGGTGGCGGCATTGGCTTCGACAGCGAATACACCTCCGGCATAGCGCAGGGCGTCCAGACAGGGGCCGAGTACTTGTGGCTGACAGCGCACCGAGTAGGGGTCCTGCACGCGTGGGCAATCCTCGTGACTGTGTCGAATCTCGCTGCCGGTCATGAGCATCCGCAGAACCGACGCCACCTCTATCTGACCCGCGTGACCTCGGGCGGCGTGGATCTTTGGGTCGAAGGGCGTATCCGAGCCCTTGAGTGCATCGGTGGATAGGGCGCCCGCGATCAGGGCTGCTTCGAGTTCGGCCTCGGCGGCGTAAAGTCCGACGAGTGCGAGCGCCGTGGATACCTGCGTGCCGTTCAGCAGAGCGAGCCCCTCCTTTGCTTCGAGCGCCAGGGGGGTGAGACCGGCTGCACGAAGTGCTTCACCTCCACTGACCGTACGTCCCCCCAGCCTGGCGCGCCCTTCTCCGATCAGGACGGCGGACATATGAGCCAGTGGCGCAAGATCACCTGATGCCCCTACCGATCCTTTTTCGGGGATCTCCGGCAGGATGTCGGCATTGAGAAGCGCCAGAAGCTGTTCGATGACGACCGGACGCACGCCGGAAAAGCCGCGGGCCAAACTCGCAATCTTGAGTGCCAGTATCAGGCGAACCGTGTCATCATCGAGAGCTGAACCAACCCCGGTGGCATGGCTGAGAACAAGATTGCGCTGCAGCCGTGCGAGGTCTGCGTCGGCAATGCGAGTCTGCGCCAGCTTCCCGAATCCGGTATTGACGCCGTAAATGGCAGTACCGCTGGCCAGGGCGCGTTCGATGCCACTTCGAGACGCGCCAATCTCATTCCAGCTCTGTGCGTCGAGCGTAAGGCGCACGCCTCCAAGCCGTATGCGCCGCCAATCCGAAAGCTTCATGCGACCTGGTTGCAGGAGAAGTTCGGTCATGGGGGCACCCTTTGTATCGCGTCCTCTTTTGACGCCACGGCAGGCATCGCGCAAGCACCCTACGGCTTGACGAACAGCCTTCGGCAAGGATCTGTTGTGATCACAGCCATCTGACGAAAGGAATGTTCATGCCGCTTCCCCAACTTCTCCAGGGGCGTCTGCGCCTACCGGTGATCGGTTCCCCACTCTTCATTGTTTCGGGGCCGGAGCTGGTCATCGCACAATGCAAGGCCGGTATTGTTGGCTCCTTCCCGGCGCTCAACGCCCGTCCCGTGGAAATCCTGCGCGAGTGGATCATTCGGATAAAGAGCGAGCTAGCCCAGTATGAGGATCAAACTGGGCGCAAGGCAGCTCCGTTTGCGGTGAATCAGATCTGTCACTCCTCGAATGATCGCCTCGAGCAGGACATGGAAATCTGCACAGAGCTCAAGGTACCGATCATTATTACCTCGCTCAGGGCTCCCAAAATGGTGGTTGACTCTGCGCATTCCTATGGCGGGCTGGTGTTCCACGACATCATCAATATCCGTCACGCCAAGAAGGCGGTCGATGAGGGTGTTGATGGTCTGATCGCCGTGTGTGCCGGGGCAGGTGGTCATGCCGGTACGTTGAGCCCCTTTGCCCTTGTTCCAGAACTGCGCAAGTTCTGGAAAGGAACGATTGCACTGTCCGGTTCGATCGCAAGTGGAGGCTCGATCCTCGCAGCGCAAGCCGTCGGTGCCGATCTTGCTTATGTCGGGACCCGCTTTATTGCGACGCGTGAGGCCAATGCCGATGATGCCTACAAGAAGGCTCTGGTGGAAGCAGAAGGGGGCGGAGACATCGTTTACACCAACCTTTTCACGGGCGTGCATGGTAATTATTTGCGTAGCTCGATCGCGGCTGCAGGGCTTGATCCCGATAATCTTCCACAGTCGGACAAATCCAAGATGAATTTCGGCTCAGGCGGTAACACGAAACAGAAGGCCTGGCGGGACATCTGGGGTGCCGGACAGGGTGTCGGACAAATCGGCGATACGCCAAGTGTTGGAGAACTCATTGACCGCCTTGAGTCCGAATATCGTGCGGCACGATCTGCTTTGCTGGTTACATGAGCAGTGTTCAATGACCGCCGAATATTCCCTGCAGAAGCTGTAGCGGCTTCTTCGTCTTGTGCGCGGGGGGATTGGGAGAGTTGCTTTGGGGTCCCCCCATTAGACCCTGGAGCACGCTCTTGGTTGAAAGGCCGCCCTTTGTGACACTGTTGAGAATGTTTCCTGCCACGCCGGACAAGTCCGGGGTATAGGAAAGGTGAGTCCACGGTCCATGTATACGGAAAGGCACGCCGAGTCCGGAGCGGGAAAGGGTTGTCACTGCAAGCGGCTTGACCACGAAGTCCAGTGTTCGCGCACCCAGATTGATTGTCCCGGCACCCGTCATGGTCAGCAGTGGGCTCTGCAGATGGAAGTCGCGGTTGGTCATGATGCCATTACTGATGACAAAGCTGCCTCCCATCGAGGTGAACTGCGTTGATTGCTGATTGCCACCAGATGTAGCGAAATTGCCCAGAACTCTGGAGAGTTCCTGGGCGACATGCAGGAGATTGACGCCGCGGATGCGGCCGTTACGGAGCTTGATGCGTCCATTGCCGGCCAGCGAATGCATGATGACATCCGGACTTTGACCGCTTGCGGTCACCGTATATGAGAGATCGGCTAGACCTTCGATCTTGTCTACGGCCAGCGCGTCACTGAGCAGTGGCTTGGCTTCGACATTGGCAAGATCAAAACTGCTTGCGAGACGTACGATGCGCCCCTCCGGGCGGACCG
>JAKAVI010000016.1 GCA_021817355.1 Pseudomonadota bacterium
GAATTTCCGCGTATATGTCGATTCGTCGCTCACGCGGTGAACTCCGCTCCCTTCTATTACGAAGTAATATATAGAGAGCACTTCGTAATAAGCAAGACTTCCTCCTAGAGGATAGGCAGATTTTGGGCTATACTATCCGCCACGCCCTGCGAGTGCCGTCGGGTCGGGAGCAGGAAATGGCAATATTTCTACAAGCATCGGAAATATAACAAGTTTAATTGATATCGTTCACTATTTGATCTAAATTATGAGCACCCATGGATTGCTCGGCAAGGCTTGGCACCCGATCTTCGCACAGCGACGTCTGTGGCGGCCGCATTGGCGAGGTGCTACCCAATTAGACGGAAGTTAGGGGGCAATGCCCCTGAGATACGCAGCTGCGCCGCGCTTGACTGATCGGCGTCAGTTCCTTAGAAGACCCGCTCTTTTCACGCATTGAAGCAAGAGAGATGGCCATGTCGCGGCGCTGTGAATTGACGGGTAAGGGTGTATTGGTAGGCCATAATGTCAGCCACGCCAACAACAAGACCAAACGCGTCTATCGCCCCAACCTGCAAGAGGTGTCTTTGGCCTCCGACGCACTTGGATTAGACGTCAAGTTGCGGATCAGCATGAACGCCCTGCGCAGCGTAGATCGGAAGGGCGGACTTGATTTGTATTTGCTCGATGCCCGTGACATCGTTCTGTCGGATCGTGCACTCAAACTGAAGCGTATGATTGCCAAGAAAGTTGCGGCCAAGGCCGCGGCTTGAACCGAATTGCAGTTCGAAGCTGTGGCACGCTTTGACGTGGCGCGATCCCGTCATTTAACAATAGTCCATTATCCACTTCACTGTGGGTAATGTCTGCCGGGTGGATTATGGGAGAGTCCTGTCTGTCCGGCGCCGGTACTGCTTTGGAACCGCCGCTTGGTCCACGCAAGCAGAAAACTCTTGAGCTCATAGATCGGGCAGGTGAGGCCACTCATCGAGTCGCGCCAGAAGGTCGCCGGCTCGGCATCAATGTCTATGGTGACTACGCGTTATGGCTTAATTGCGTAGGCGAGAGGGTGCGCTTCGTTGTCATGATGAACGATGCGATAGAAACGGCGTAGGAGACAGTTACCCGGAAGGTGTCTGTGCACCCTCCGGGCCAGGATCAACGCTTGGACAGCGGCAAATAATCGCGCATCGGCTCGCCTGTATAAATTTGGCGAGGACGGCCGATCTTCTGATGTGGATCTTCTAGCATTTCCTTCCATTGCGCGATCCAGCCGACAGTGCGCGCCAGCGCGAACAACGCAGTAAACATTGAGGTCGGGAAGCCAAGCGCCCGCAATGTGATACCGGAGTAGAAGTCAACATTGGGATACAGCTTCTTTTCGATAAAGTACTCGTCCTTGAGCGCGATCTGCTCAAGCTCCATGGCGACCTGGAAGAGCGGATCATTATGTGCGCCAACTTCGTCCAGAACAATCCGTGCTTGCTGCTGCATAACCTTGGCACGTGGATCGTAGTTTTTATAGACGCGATGACCAAAACCCATCAACCGGAAGGGGTCATCCTTATCCTTGGCCCGAGCGATGAATTCAGGGATGCGATCCGGAGTGCCTATTTCTTCGAGCATTTTAAGAGCGGCTTCGTTTGCACCACCGTGCGCAGGCCCCCAGAGGCAGGCGATCCCGGCAGCGATGCAGGCGAAGGGGTTGGCTCCGGAAGAACCTGCCAGGCGTACGGTCGAGGTTGATGCATTCTGCTCGTGATCAGCATGAAGGATGAAGATGGTGTCGAGGGCTTTGGAGAGAATAGGATTGACCCTGTACTCCTCCGCCGGGACAGCAAATGCCATCCTCATGAAATTGTCGGTGTAACCCTGGGAATTGAGCGGATAGATAAACGGTTGTCCGATAGAATATTTATAGGCCATGGCAGCGATTGTCGGCAATTTTGCGATTAAGCGATGGCTGGCGATATCTCGCTGGCGGGGATCGTTGACGTCAGTCGAGTCGTGATAAAATGCGGAAAGGGCTCCGACAACGCCGCACATAATGGCCATTGGATGGGCATCGCGGCGAAAACCGCGGAAGAAAGCAGCAAGTTGCTCATGCACCATGGTGTGCAGAGTGATAGAGCGATCGAATGCCGCCATCTCCTGCTGGTTGGGAAGCTTTCCATAAAGCAGGAGATAGCAAACTTCAATGAAGCTGGACTGTGCAGCGAGCTGATCGACCGGATAGCCGCGATAGAGGCATATACCCTTATCGCCATCGATGAAGGTGATGGAACTTTCGCAACTGGCGGTCGAGGTGAAGCCAGGGTCATACGTAAAGACATCTGTGTCAGCGTAAAGCTTACGAATATCGATGACATGCGGTCCCGCCGTACCGCTAAAAACCGGCAGTTCAACATTACGATCGGCGTAAGAGAGCCGGGCGGTGCCTGCGGCTACGGCTTTACTTTGTTTCATATCGGCACTCCTTGGCGAGCGGCCTGAAGCCGCTGATCTTGCACTGCAGCAATCATAAGCCAAGCCTGTTCCCTACGTCATCACCTTTGGTCAGGCCAGGCTAATATTTCCGTTAACTTTCTGGAGCATAAGCCCACAGGCGTCTTAAGGATTCGTCACGTCCGAGCACGAGGAGGACATCAAAGATAGGAGGTGAGGCCGCCCGTCCGGTGAGGGCTGCGCGCAGCGGCTGAGCTATCTTACCCAGTTTGAGTGCGCGGTGTTCGGCAAATTGGCGCACCGCTCGCTCAAGCTCGTCGGCTTGCCATGGGCAGATTTCGAGGCAGGGAAGGAGGGCGCGTAACTCGGCGCGGGCGTCCGGCGACAACAGCTTCTCGGCAGCAGCATCCGGGGTAGGTGCCCCGTCCTGGTAGAGGAAGTCGGCGGCTTCCATGAGTTCGACCAATGTCTTGGCCCGCTCCTTTAGTCCCTCCATTAGCGCCACAAGGCGGATCTTGGCCTTAGGAGCCAGGACCGGACCGCGTAGACGCTGATAAAGTTCAGCGGTCAGTTCCGCCAGTTGGTCATTGTCCATTTCGCGCATGTACTGGGCGTTGATACTGTCCAGTTTTTTGGTGTCGAAGCGAGCCGGGCTGCGCCCGATATTTTCCAGATTGAACCAGGCGATGGCCTTCTCAGTCGGAATGATCTCGTCATTGCCATGGCTCCAACCCAGGCGCAAAAGATAATTGCGCATGGCCTCTGGCAAGTAACCCATGTCCCTCCAGGCCTCCACGGCCAGCGCGCCGTGGCGCTTGGACAGTTTAGCTCCGTCGTGACCATGAATCAGGGGTAGATGACCGTAAATGGGAATCGGCCATCCCATGGCCTCAATGATCTGAAGTTGCCGCGCCGCATTATTGAGATGGTCATCTCCGCGGATGACGTGGGTAATACCCATGTCGTAATCATCGACTACCACTGCCAGCATATAAGTCGGAGTGCCATCAGAGCGCAGAAGGATCATGTCGTCGAGCTGGTCGTTTGCAAACCTCACGTCGCCTTGAATAACGTCGTGAACTAAGGTCTCCCCTTCACTGCGGGCTTTCAGACGCACAACGAATGGTTTGCCAGCTTGCTCCGGGCCGGGCTCACGATCGCGCCACCGCCCGTCATATCTTATGGGTTTTCCGGCAGTGCGCTGCTCGGTGCGCATCGCCTCCAGTTCGTCAGGCGTGGCAAAACATCGGTATGCACGTCCCCGTTCTAGAAGTGCCAATGCAACCTCGCGATGGCGCTCCGCGCGGGCAAACTGGTAGACCGTCTCGCCATCCCAATTCAGGTCCAGCCACCTAAGACCATTGAGTATCGCGTCAATGGCTTCAGGGGTCGATCGGGCCCGATCTGTGTCCTCAATCCGCAGGCGAAAGAGCCCGCCAGTGTGGCGGGCATAAAGCCAATTGAACAGAGCGGTTCTCGCTCCGCCAATGTGAAGATAGCCAGTTGGCGAGGGTGCAAAGCGCACTATGGGAGTCTGGGTCATGGTCATCCGGGCAAAACGTGCTCCGCTTCTAGCAAAGCCAACCCGGCTGGGGTAGTCCGATCAACAACATTGCGCCCAGCTTCTGGTACGTCAGGGCTATAACTTGGCCTTACGGCGCATCAGCAGCGCCTCCGTACAAAATGCGCCGTCCCAGAGTCTCGTCAATAACGCCGTATAAGTCCGACCAGTTTTCCTTGAATGCGCACACGGTCAGCGCCGTAAAGCCGTGTCTCGTAAGCCGGATTGGCTGCTTCCAGCGCAATCGAATCGCCGCGTCGACGCAGCCGCTTCAGGGTCGCTTCCTGCTCATCGACGAGCGCCACCACGATGTCTCCGGTGTTTGCAGTATCGGCCTCCTGGATGATCACTGTATCGCCGTCAAGAATACCGGCGTTGATCATCGAGTCCCCTGTAACCTCCAGCGCATAATGGTCACCGCGTGCCAGCATAGACCCAGGTACCGGCACGTCTGAAACCCGATGTTGCAGGGCCTCAATGGGTGTACCTGCGGCGATCCGCCCCAAAACCGGAACATTTATGGCACTTTCTCCGTCGGTTCCTGCCCGCCGCGGTGCCCCTGCCTGGCGGGTATCCCCAATAGCGCTGCTGCCACGCCCGCCACGCCCTGTTGTGGTTGCGGTAATCCGCTGTGCTTGGCTTCGTGAGGTAGCGGGGCGCATGGTGTCTGCCATATTGTCGGGTAGCTTGATAATCTCGAGCGCCCGGGCTCGCTTTTCCATCCGCCGCAGATATCCGCGTTCCTCAAGTGCAGTGATCAGCCGGTGAATGCCCGACTTGGACCGCAAATCAAGCGCGTCCTTCATCTCATCAAAGGATGGCGGAATACCGGTTTCACGCACCCGTTCATGAATGAACATGAGGAGTTCGTATTGCTTGCGCGTAAGCATGATCAACATCTCCCCCAAGCGCAGCCTGTATGTTGCGCCGAACAAATCCGAAACATCCGTAGATTGTTCTACTTTAGTTCTCACCGGACGTCAATGTACAAGATCTAGCTGCACGCAGCCTCTCCCGAAGCGACCGGCTGCGCGGTATTTGCGGCCGAGATTGAACGCGATGGTGGCGCCCTATTTGAGGGTGAGGTCGCCTTTCTCGAGGGAGTGGATGTCCACTGCGGTTGGAACCGCGGGGGCACGGCTGCCGCGGCGCGGTCCTCTAGGCCGAAAGATCGAGATAAGGAGGACCCTTTCAAGGGTGGCATCTTTCGCACCCGATAGACTGAACTCACCCAGAGTATTGATGTAACAATGTTCGGTGCTAACCATTCTAGGGCGCCGCCCTTGGCGGGTGATGTATCACGTGTAGCCTTGGCCTGCAGGTCAAATAGCAGCGACTGTCGACGCATTCTACCCGGCCAACTTTAAGGTTTCGGGCCCCCCTTGGGAGACCTTCGATGATGAGTGACACCGATTTTTCTGGCAAACAGGTACTTGTGGTTGGCGGGTCGAGCGGTATCGGCAATGGTATAGCACATGGCTTTCTGGAACGCGGCGCTCACGTACATGTTTGGGGTACGCGACCTGCGGCTTCTGATTATGACGGGAGCGACGGCTCTAACCTCACGGGACTTGGTTATAGCTGCGTTGATGTAGGGGATCCGGACGCGATAGCTGCCTCACCTGAGCCATTTGCCAGTTTGGATGTGCTCGTTCTGTGTCAGGGGACGGTCGTCTACAAGCGCGGCGAATTCGAGCGTGATGGCTGGGATCGCGTGATGGCTGTCAACCTTGATAGTCTGATGCACTGTGCACGCAAGTTTCGGTATCAACTGATTGGAACAAGGGGTTCGATTATCATCGTAAGCTCGGTCTCTGGCTTTAAGGCGAACATTGGCAATCCGGCATACGCAGCATCTAAAGCTGGTGCGATAAGCCTCACTAAATCACTGGGACAGGCGTTTGCGAGCGACGGAATTCGAGTGAATGGACTCGCACCAGGACTGGTTGATACGAAGCTGACCAAAGTAACAACTGCTAACCCTCAGCGGCTGGAAGGCGCAATCGCCAGGATCCCCCAGCGTCGAATGGGCACTCCCGCCGACATGGCAGGCGCAGCTATTTTTCTCGCATCGCCGCTTGCTTCCTACGTGACAGGTCACACGCTTGTAGTTGATGGCGGTCTCAGCCTCTGAAAATAGGCTGAAAGTTATCTGTATTGACAGATGGGACTGTATAAAGTCTGACTGAAAAGCTCAGGCGATCACGAGGAAGAACACTAATGAGAGCTCTTCGCTATTACGGCGCACGCGATGTGCGATATGAGACAATGGAAGATCCAATGCCTCAATCGGAGCGTGACGCAATTGTGAAGGTTGATGCCTGCTCGATTTGCGGCAGCGATCTACATATTTATCATGGTCACGGTTTTTCGGATGATGTGGGTTTTTGTGTTGGGCATGAAGCAGTTGGGGAAGTTGTTGAGATCGGACGCGCGGTCAACCAGCTCAAGATTGGTCACAAAGTTATGCTTCCGGCCGCGGTTGGATGTGGGACGTGCCGTGCGTGTCTTTCGGGAGTTGTTGCTCTTTGTGAGTTCGGCCTTGCTGCGTGCTACGGGTTATCTGCAAGGCTGCAGGGATCACAGGCGGAAGCGGTGCGCGTACCTGCCGCTGACAGCAATGCCGTTATCATCCCCGATGGCGTGTCCGCAGAGCAGGCACTGATGATGACCGATGCGCTAGCAACGGCTTGGTTCGGTGCACGTAGCGCCGACATTTCCCCAGGAAGTAGCGTCGCCGTGCTGGGATTGGGTCCCATCGGACTGATGGCGGTAGATAGTGCATTCGTTATGGGAGCGCACGTTGTCTATGCAATCGATCCCGTACCCGAGCGGCGCAAACTTGCGGAAACCTCCGGAGCTGTCGCTCTCGATCCCGATGAAGCAAGGGACAGAATTCGCGAAGTCACACATGGTCGTCAGCTGGATTGCGTGATTGAAGCCGTGGGTAGCGAAGCTACTGTTGATCTCGCCCTGAGGCTTGTTCGCCGGCGCGGTACTGTTTCGGTGATTGGAGTTCAGCAGTCGCGCCGCTTTGCATTCCCGCTTGAGCGTGCGTTTGCGGCCGGGCTAACCTTCCGAGCGGGCACATGTTCGGTACCTGAGGAATTGCCGACTTTATTTCCACTCGTCCAGTCCAAACGACTGCGTCCTGAAAAGTATATCAGCCACCGCTTGCCGCTTAGTCAGGGCGGCAATGCCTATGAGTTATTCGAGCAGCGCAAGGCAGGTGCATTGAAGATGGTACTTACGCCGTGATCGGAACCTAATTTTCATTTAGTAACTGAACGCACCTAATATAGGTGCTGTAAAGCTATCGTTTGAATTAGACATTAAGCAGCGGAAATCTTCTCCACTGATGGGACCGATGTGCTGATCGCCGGGTTAATTACATGGGCGCGCGTGTGCGCGCGATGTGGATTTTAAGCGGCATCTAAATATCGCTTAAACTCAAAACTTCGACCATGCTTCCCACAGGAGCCGCCGGTGCATGCGGTGGACGCAGTATGAGGACGTCGGCTCGGGCCAGGTTAAGCAACATGGATGAATCCTGGACCGGCATTGGAGTCACGAATTCTTCATCTCCCTGGTAGTGAAGTTCCGCGCGCAAAAAATCATGACGGCCGTCATTGGCGTCAAGGGGTGAGGTGATATGGGCATAATGCCGATTAGGCTGGCATTTCTCTCCAAGCATGGCTTGTATTGCTGGCTTTAAAAAGAGTAACGCACAAACGATACTCGAAACAGGATTTCCGGGTAGGCCCAGGAGGGGCAATATACCGACCCGTCCAAACAGCAGCGGCTTCCCCGGGCGCATGGCAATCTTCCAGAAATTGACCTGCAACCCGTGTGGTTCCAAAGCCTTCTGGATGAGGTCGTGATCTCCTACGGACGCCCCCCCGATCGTAACAAGAAGATCTGCGTCACTGGCGCGTTCGGGAAGATTGCTAATAGACTCCTCGCGATCTGGCACAATTCCAAGGTCACTTGCGACACCTCCCCAATTTTCGATCATTGCTGCCAGCGCGTATCCCGAAGACGCAACAATCGCCCCTTTAGTTTTTTTTGCGCCTGGCGGCGTCAACTCATCTCCTGTGGCGGCAATCGCGATATGCGGACGGCGGTGAACCCTGAGCCTAGGAATGTCACCTGCCGCGATTAAGGAGAGATCGCGAGCCGAAAGACGTTTTCCAGCGGCCACCAGAATGTCACCAAGGCGAAAATCAAGGCCGGCGCGACGAATATGCCGACCGGGTTCTGCGGCAACACGCAGGCGAACTTGACTCCCATCCAGGCTCTCGACGTTTTCCTGTATCACAATGGTATCGGCACCGTCCGGTACGACCCCGCCAGTGAAGATACGTACACAGTGCCCACTCTCAACTCTGCCGGAAAATGGCCTGCCAGCAGGCGCGGTACCTATGACATTGAGATTGGCGCCTGCGACAGCAGTATCCGCGTGGCGCACGGCATAGCCATCCATCGCCGACACTGGGTACGGTGGCTGGTTCATGCGCGCAAACGCGTCTTCGGCGAGTACTCGGCCGTAGCCATCCGCAACGGACACAATTTCCGACGGCAATGGGCTGAATGCTTCTACAATTCGTTCGACAGCCTCGTTCACGGAAATCATTCAAGGCTCCCAAGTAGATCCTGGGGACGAACGCCTGCGACAGCAGCAAGCTTTGATAGGGTTTCGGGCGCTATCGTGTGGGTCTTTCCCGTCAGAAAGCCATAGATTTGCGCAGCTGGTACATTGGCGTCCTTTGCCCATTGACTGGCACGCAGATGGTGACTGGTCATAAATGTGCGCAGCGCCTGGCGGGCATTCGCTCCCATAGCCTGTGTTGGAATATGTGGGCGGTGGGAAGGCTCGATTGCTTTACTCAGTCCCCGCGCCGGGGCGTCGAGAAATCCACTCGAAAGGCGAGAGTTTCGTACCTGCGGAACTGAATAGGTTCCACTTTTGCCACCTGACTTTGTAAGCACACGAATGGAACCGATCTGACTGGCTTTGTCCACCGCCTTTATCATATCATAGACTGTCAATGCGGCGATGCTGGCACCCATGAGTGCTTCCATTTCAACACCAGTTTGTCCATTTGTCTTTACAGTTGCCAAAATGCGTAAAGCGTATTGTTTTGGTAATGGCTCGAACTCAATTGCTGCGTTACTAATAGCAAGGGGATGACAGAGAGGGATCAGGTCACTTGTGCGCTTAATGGCCATGATCCCTGCAATGCGCGCTGTAGAAAGAACGTCCCCCTTAGGTCCGTCACCTTTAATCGCCGCGCTATAGGCTTGTTCGGACATTTGGATCACAGCTTCTGCACAGGCTTGGCGGGCTGTTACGTCCTTACCGGAGACATCTACCATGCGCGCGGACCCATGTTCATCAAGATGGCTGAGCTTGGTCATAGTGTAAGTAGCTCTCGGGTTGCATTGAACACGTCATCCTGACGCATAAGGCTTTCGCCAATCAAAAAACAACTGATACCCGCAGATGCCAGCCGCCGTAAATCAGTGGGAGTGGACAGGCCACTTTCCGCTACGATCAAAATGTCCTCAGGAACACCCTTAGCAAGATGCAAAGTCACTCCCAGATCTGTAACAAAGCTGTTGAGGTCACGGTTGTTGATACCAATCATTGCCGGCTTAAGGGATAATGCCCTCTCCAGATCATTTTCGCTATGAACCTCTATGAGTACATCCATTCCCCAGCGTGCGGCTTCAGAGATGAGCGCATGGACCTCATCATCGTCAACCATAGCCATAATTACGAGAATGCAGTCTGCTCCCAGTGCGCGTGACTGCACGACTTGGTATGGCTCCAGAAGAAAGTCCTTGCGCAAGGTGGGAAGGGTGGTCGCAGACCTTGCCTGAGTAAGATAATAAGGTTGTCCTTGAAAGGAGGGAGTATCTGTCAGTACCGAGAGGCAACTGGCGCCACCAGCTTCATAAGCGCGTGCGAGTTCAGGTGGATCAAAGTTTGCACGGATGAGACCCTTCGACGGACTCGCCTTTTTTATTTCTGCGATAAGGCCATATCGTCCTTCCATCCTGGCCTTAAGCAAAGCGCCTCTGAAACCTCGTGGAGGATCAACATCTCGTAACCGCGTAATCAGTTGATCGAGTGGCTCGAGGACTTTGGCAGCTGAAACTTCCTCCCGCTTATACGCGGCAATGCGAGCGAGAATACTCATTGGCACAAGCCCTGGTTGCATTTTACGCTTACAAGTTTGAGTAGCAATCGCTCGACGCGGCCATCATCAATAGCTGCTGCTGCCTGACGGGTACCTGCTGCGAGAGTCTCAGCCTGACCTGAAATCTGTAAGGCGGCCGCGCTGTTAAGTAACGCGATATCCCGAAAGGGACCTTGTTCGCCTCTCAACATGGCTCGGAGCGCCGCGGCATTATGTTTGGTGTCACCGCCGATTAGTTGCGAAAGTGGGGCCCGTGGGAGACCAGCTTCCTCGGGCGCAATTTGCCGTAGCGCAATATGCCCTTCGCGCAGCTCCGCCGCGAGCGTTTTGGTAGTGGTTGTTAGTTCATCGAGGCCGTCATGGCCATGAACGACGAGCGCGCGCGTACTTCCTAGATCGCGCAGTACATAAGCCAATTTTTCGACCCAATCATCGGAAAAGACTCCTAAAAGCTGAAATCTAACTTCGGCCGGATTACATAGGGGACCGAGCAGATTAAAGATTGTACGGAAGCCCAATTCCTTACGAATCGACGCCACATGACGCATCGCACCATGATACAGAGGCGCAAATAGGAATGCGAAACCGTCGTTCTGCAAGGCTGTCTGAGCCTCTGCCGGAGGTAGGTCAATAGGTAATGAGAGCTCTTCCAGGACATCAGCGGTGCCTGAACGCGAGGAGGCATTGCGATTTCCATGTTTGGCCACAGGGATGCCGCAAGCGGCCACGATCAACGACGCGGCAGTTGAGACGTTGTAGCTCCCTTTGCCATCGCCTCCTGTGCCACACAGATCAATTGCATTGGGCGGGGCCTTAATGCGTGTCATGGTTGAGCGCATCGCCATTGCCGCGCCAACGATCTCTTCTACAGAAGGGGGGCGTATAGCTAAGGCCGTCAAAAATGCCGCTATAAGTTCAGGTGGCTGTCCACCTTTCATGATTTCGGTGACGGCATTTGCGGATTGCACTGCCGACAAGGTGTGCCCCGCCACCAAGATCCGTAACGCCGCGGTGAGATCGCTCATGCGACCTCCCGAGCAAAGTCGCGAACGATCTGCAAAAAATTATCCAGCAGTGCGAGCCCCTGTTCGGAAGCGATGCTTTCGGGATGAAACTGAACGCCGTGAACGGGATGACGCTTATGCATGATACCCATGATGGTACCGTCCTCTGTGCGAGCCGTCACCTCAAGACATGCAGGGATATTGGCTTCAGCAACTACCAAGGAATGATAGCGGGTGGCGAGAAAGCTGTTGTTGAGCCCTCGAAAGACGCTTTTTCCTGTATGGTGAATGCGGGACAGCTTGCCATGCATCGGTTCGCGCGCCCGCACGATGTGCCCCCCATAAGCCTGCCCGATGGCCTCGTGGCCTAGGCAAACTCCCAGTATCGGAACCGTCCCTGCCGCCTCCTGGATGAGGTCAAGACAGATTCCGGCTTCATCCGGTGTGCACGGTCCGGGCGAAAGAACAATGGCGTCCGCGCCAAGGCCTAGCGCCTCGCGCGCGGTAAGCGCATCGTTACGCCGCACGTCCACCCTCGCACCCAGGTCACCTAAATAGTGAAAGAGGTTGTACGTAAAACTGTCGTAATTATCGATCAGGAGGAGCACGTCGCACCTATCTATTTGATATATAATGCATAAGTCTATTTCTTCGCGATTGCCAGGTCCAGTCGGCCCTGGATGTTCCTGCAGATGTACCGCGGCAGGCGGGGCTGTCAAACAAGATGCGGAACCGTCCTACAGACTGGCTCAAGATCGAATTGTCTAAAACAGCCGTTCATTATCGCGGTGCACGATCTCAGGCAGAACACCGCCTGTGAAAGGGCATGCATACGAGCCTCCAAATCTAAGCAGAGATTCGTGGCTTGGCCAACGGAAGGGCCATCCGCTCGATATTCAGTGCGGCGACGGCTTTGTGGATCGCCTGATCGAGGTCGTCAGTATCGGTAAACGTCTGGTGCGCGAGGTGGTGCGCCT
>JAKAVI010000374.1 GCA_021817355.1 Pseudomonadota bacterium
GCCAATCCCGAGCGCAGCGCCGAGGGCGCCGTGATCGAGGCCAAGCTCGACAAGGGGCGCGGTCCGGTGGCAACCGTGCTCGTCGAGCGCGGTACTTTGAAGAATGGCGACATCCTTGTCGCTGGCTCCGAATGGGGCCGGGTGCGTGCACTCGTCAATGACCATGGCGAGGGTGTCGACAGTGCCGGACCATCCGTACCGGTCGAGGTCCTCGGCCTGTCAGGTGTGCCCGAAGCCGGCGACGAATTCGTCGTCGTCGAAAACGAAAGCCGCGCCCGCGAGGTCACCGAGTATCGCGCCCGCAAGCGTCGCGAATCGCGTCAGGCGGCAAACTCGCGCCAGACCCTCGATCAGCTGCTCAAGAGCCGCAAGGAAGGCGAGACACGATATCTGCCTCTCGTCATCAAGGCCGATGTGCAGGGCTCGGTGGAAGCCATTCAGGGCGCCCTCACCAAGCTTGGTACGAGCGAAGTGGCGGTTCAATTCCTGCAATCGGGCGTTGGTGCGATCACCGAAAGCGATGTCATCCTCGCCCACGCCTCAGGTGGCGCAATCATCGGCTTTAATGTGCGCGCCAATGCCCACGCCCGCGAACGGGCCAAGCGTGACGGCGTCGAGATCCGCTACTACAGCATCATCTACAATGTCGTAGACGACGTGAAAGCGGTGCTGTCGGGCATGCTGGCCCCCGAAGTGCGCGAGAAATTCCTCGGCAATGCCGAGATCCTCGAGGTCTTTTCGATCTCCAAGGTCGGCAAGGTCGCCGGCTGCCGCGTCAGTGAGGGTGTGGTCCGTCGCGGCGCGAAGGTCCGCCTCATCCGCGATGGCGTGGTCGTCCATGAAGGCGAGCTCTCTACCCTGAAGCGCTTCAAGGATGACGCCCGCGAGGTTCAGTCTGGCCAGGAATGCGGAATGTCCTTCGCCAATTACGATAATATCGCCAAGGGTGATGTTATCGAATGCTTCGAGGTCGAAACCGTCCAACGCGCGCTTTAAGGAGCCACCGCAGAGGCTGCGCCCGGTGAGCCTTGCCACCGGCGGGCCCGAGCATGGGCATGGATTACCGTGAACCGACGTCCGACACGATCCCACAACGGCCCCACCCAGCGTCAGCTGCGGGTGGGCGAAATGCTGCGCCACACGCTGTCGGAAATTCTAGCGCGCGGCGAGCTGCGCGATCCCGAGCTTGCGGGCGTTTCGGTCACGGTGACGGTCGTAAAACCCTCGCCGGACATGCGCCACGCCACGGTGTTTTGCGAACCACTTGGTGGCAAGAACGCCAAACCCATCATTGCCGCGCTCAATCGCAATGCCCGTTTTCTGCGTGGCTTGATGGGTAAGACCATCACGCTCAAATTCACGCCGGACCTGCGCTTCGTGGAGGACACATCCTTTGCCGAAGCCGAAAAGATCGAGACCCTGCTGAAGTCCGAGCGTGTAGCGCGCGACCTGCGTCGCAGCAAGGACGAGAGCGATGAGAACTGAGTTTGCGCCCCGCGGTCCGAAGCCTGAAGGAACAAGAGCCAATGGGGCGTAGAAAAAAGGGGGATGCTGTCCATGGCTGGGTGGTGATCGACAAACCCCAAGGCGTCACATCCACCCAGACCGTGAGCATCGTCAAGCGTGTCTTCAATGCCCAGAAAGCCGGCCATGCCGGTACCCTCGACCCCATGGCCACGGGTGTCCTCGCGGTGGCATTGGGAGAGGCGACCAAGACCGTGCCCTATGCCATGGACGCGGAGAAATCCTATCTCTTCACGGCCAAATGGGGAGAGGCCACCGACAGCGACGATGCCGACGGCACCATCACGGCCACCACCGCCAGCCGCCCTAGCCGTACCCAGATCCTTGCCGCCCTTCCCGCCCTGACCGGAACCGTCCTGCAGACCCCGCCGGCCTACTCGGCGATCAAGGTCGATGGCCTGCGTGCCTATGACCTCGCCCGCGAGGGCGAGAGCGTCAGCCTGACAGCGCGGCCAGTCGAAATCCATGAGGTACGCCTTCTCGAGCAGCCCGCGCAGGACCTCGCGGTATTTGAAATGCGTTGCGGCAAGGGAGCTTATGTTCGGGCCTTTGTCCGTGACCTGGCGCTGGCCCTTGGAACCCTCGGTCATGTCTGTGCGCTCAGACGCACCCGCGTGGGCGGCTTTACCGCCCAGACCGCGATTTCGCTGGAAAGCCTCAGGGATTTTATGCATAGTCCGGCCGCTTTTGAGCACCTAAGGCCTCTTTCGACCGCGCTGGACGGCATCCCGGCGCTGGCCGTAACGGGCCAGGATGTGGTCCGCCTGAAGAGTGGCAACCCCATTCTCTGCCGGGCCGGACAGTTCGCGAAACTGGCCGAGCAGGGCGGGGAAGACCTTCAGGGACAGACTGTTTTTCTGTCCACACCAACCGGAGAGCCGATCGCTCTGGCCGAGCTGGTGGAAGGACAGTTGCAGCCCTTCCGCGTGTTCAATTTCACCCCATGATGTCCGGAACCAACCATGTCGATTACCGCTGAACGCAAGCAGGAACTGATCAAGGAATTTGCCACCAAAGAGGGCGACACGGGCTCGCCCGAGGTCCAGGTGGCCGTACTCTCCGAGCGCATCGCCAATTTGACCGAGCATTTCAAGACCCACGCCAAGGACAATCATTCGCGCCGCGGCCTCATCAAGCTGGTCTCCCAGCGCCGGCGCCTGCTCGATTATGTCAAGGCCAACGATGCCCAGCGTTATCAGGCGCTGATCGGCCGGCTGGGCCTGCGGCGCTGACCCCCCCGCTCTCTATAGCTTCGCCTTGTCTTGCGCGCGTCTGCGCGGCCGCCATCTTGGCCGGCCGCAGCGGTCGCGCGTATGTTTTTTGCGTCATGACGCAAACAGCCGGAGGAGTTCCGGCAACTGAGGGACCCGCCTGAAACGCAGGCCCCATATCCGACAGGCAATCCGGCCTGCGGGAACGAAGGAAAGAACCGATGTTCACTATTGCCAAAGAAGAAATCGATTGGGGCGGGCGCAAGCTGTCGCTCGAAACCGGACGCATTGCGCGTCAAGCCGACGGAGCCGTGCTGGCCAGCTATGGCGAAACCGTTGTCCTTGCCACTGTCGTTGGCGCGCGCAGCCCCAAAGCCGGCATCGATTTTTTCCCCCTGACGGTCAATTATCAGGAACGCTTCTATGCCGCCGGCAAGATACCGGGCGGTTATTTCAAGCGTGAAGGCCGTCCCACCGAACGCGAGACGCTGATTTCCCGGCTCATTGACCGGCCGATCCGCCCTCTGTTCGCGGAAGGCTACAAGAACGAGACGCAGGTCATCGTCACAGTACTCAGTCACGATATGGAAAATGATCCCGATGTGGTGGCGGTGGTAGCAGCATCGGCGGCACTGACGCTGTCGGGCATTCCCTTCATGGGTCCGATCGGTGCGGCGCGCGTTGGCTATATCGATGGCGCCTTCAGGCTCAATCCGCGTATCGACGAGATGGCAAGCTCAAGTCTTGATCTCGTGGTGGCAGGAACCGGCAATGCCGTGCTCATGGTGGAATCCGAAGCCCAGGAGCTGCCGGAAGACGTCATGCTGGGCGCAGTCATGTTCGGCCATCAGCAGATGCAGGCGGCGATCAACATGATCATCCGCCTGGCCGAGAAAGCGGCCAAGGAACCGCGTGATCTGACGGTCGACGACAGCAAGGAACGCTATGCCGCGCTCAAGGCCTTTGCCGGCAGCGATCTGCATACCGCCTTTCAGATTGCGGAAAAGCATGTCCGGCGTGACCGCATCGCGGAAATTCGCAACCGCGCCGCACAGGAATTTCTCGGCGATGGCGACGGAAAGCTCAGCGAAAACAAATTTGGTGCCCTGTTTCATGATCTGGAAGCGGACATCATGCGCAACGCGGTTCTCGATACTGGCCGGCGTATCGACGGGCGCAATACCAAAGAGATCCGTCCCATTCTCGCCCAGGTTGGCACCTTGCCGCGCACCCATGGCTCGGCCCTGTTCACCCGCGGTGAGACCCAGGCCCTCGTGGTGGCAACCTTGGGCACCGCTGAAGACGAGCAGTTCGTCGACAGCCTGGAAGGCACAAGCAAGCAGAGCTTCATGCTCCACTACAATTTCCCACCCTACAGCGTGGGCGAAACCGGCCGTATGAGTGGCCCGGGCCGGCGCGAAATCGGTCATGGCAAGCTGGCCTGGCGGGCTGTGCATCCCATGCTGCCCAAGCGCGAGGAATTCCCCTACACGCTGCGTGTGGTCTCCGAGATCACCGAATCCAACGGATCCTCCTCCATGGCGACGGTGTGCGGTACCTCGCTGGCACTGATGGATGCCGGCGTGCCGCTCAAGGCGCCAATTGCAGGTATCGCCATGGGCCTCATTCTGGAAGGCACGCGCTATGCGGTGCTGTCGGATATCCTGGGTGATGAAGACCACCTTGGCGACATGGACTTCAAGGTGGCCGGAAGCCAGAACGGCGTCACCTCGCTGCAGATGGACATCAAGATCGCCGGCATCACCGAAGAAATCATGCGGGTCGCGCTTGGCCAGGCCAAAGACGGGCGGCTGCACATTCTGGGCGAGATGGCCAAGGCCATCAGTCAGAGCCGCAGCGAGCTCGGCGAGCATGCTCCGCGCATCGAACAGATGAAGATTCCAACCGACAAGATCCGCGATGTCATCGGCACGGGCGGCAAGGTCATCCGTGAGATCGTGGAAAAGACCGGTGCCAAGATCAGTGTCGAAGACGATGGCACGGTCAAGATCGCGTCGGCAGACGGCGAGTCCATCCGCGCTGCCATCAAATGGATCAAGTCACTGACGGCGGAACCCGAAGTCGGCGAAATCTACGATGGCAAGGTCGTCAAGGTGATGGATTTCGGGGCCTTCGTGAACTTCTTCGGCCCCAAGGACGGGCTCGTGCACATCTCCGAACTCGCGCCGCAGCGCATCGCCAAGACCTCGGACGTGGTCAAGGAAGGCCAGGCCGTCAAAGTCAAGCTTCTGGGCTTTGATGATCGCGGCAAGGTGCGCCTCTCCATGAAGATGGTCGACCAGGTGACCGGAGAGGATCTGTCCAAGAAGGCCAAGTCCGAGAGCGAGGCGACCGCTGACGAGGCCGCAGCCAAACCGGCCGAATAGCCATACTTCGGCAGCCGCCTGCGTCTTTGGATGCAGGCGGCTGCGAAGGGTTCCTGTTGCTTGGCAATACCTCTGATGATGATCGGCCTTCGTCTTCTTGCTCTTTGCCTCATCGTGATCGCGCTCGCGCTACTGGGCATCGACGCGATCAGTTCGCTTCAGCACGGGGCGATCAGACTACATTCGCTGGAGCAGCTCCTGGATGTAGCCGCTCCCGCCCTCCCCGCTCATATCCGCGACTGGGCCGCAGACGTGCTGCCGCACCCTTTGGCAGTTCTCGTCCGCGGACTTCTGGCCAGCTGGGCGTGGGCCCTCTTCGGTGTCGCAGGGGTCTTCATGGCCTTCGTCTGCGGCCGTCCGCGCCTGCGCAGCTAGCTCCTATTCCGCCGCAAGCATGCCTGCCGGGCTCAACTGTCCCTTGGCGCCATTGAGCTGCATCAGATATTTGATCCCCTCCTCGGCAATCTCATCCCCGATCATGCGATTGCCCTCGGCATGCAATTCCGCCATGTCGATATAGGCTGCATAATTGCCGCGGGTGCGCTCGGTGATGATCCCGGCCTTCAGCAGGGTTTTGATCAGGACCCTAAAGATGTTGGAGGTGTCCGCCAGCTCCTGACGGATCTCCGCATCGCCCAGCGCTTCCATGAAGGCCTGTTGGCACCACATGGGATCAAGCCCCACAGCCTCATAGATGAACGACTTCTGGTCAGGACTGCCCAGATTGAACAGAAGTACCTGGAACACATTCCACGCCCAGTCCTCGATCACCTCATGTTCGGCCTTGGACAGTTGCGGAATGGTGCGGTCGGCCCAGATCTTTCCGAATTTATGGTGGAAGGCTTCGTCCGTCATGACGAGCTGCATCAGACTGGTTAGCAGCGGATCACGTGATTCCTTGTAGAAGCTGGCGAATGCCCCCATGGCAAGACCTTCGACCAGCATCTGCATGCCCACCAGTTTCTTCCACACCAGAGGCGAAGAAACCAGTTCGTTCAAAAGGCTGCCCAGTGCCGGTCCGACACGTACCGGGCGTCCCCAGCGCGCCTTGATATAGGCAGAGAACGCGGTCACGTGCCGGGCCTCTTCACGGGTCTGGTTGGCCGCATATTCCTGCGCCCCCGGATCCTTGAGGATGTGACACAGCGAGGCCGAGAGGGCGAGCGCTCCCTGCTCGCCATGCAGGATCGACGACAGTGACCATAACACGTCGAGATTGACGAGCTTGATCTTGCCCCGTTCATCGAGACGATCGCCAATCGCTGTGCGCAAATCGGTATTGGCCCGCGGATTGACAAGATAGTCGCGCTCAAGATCAA
The DNA here is from genome assembly GCA_021817355.1 of Pseudomonadota bacterium. Next base: position 6,442 of record JAKAVI010000374.1, read on the forward strand.
AGGTCCGGGAAAAATCGATGTACTTGGTATCGAGCGGATCCCAAAAGTGCTGATGCGTGGCTGAAATAATCTTGTCGAAGGCTATGGTGCGCGCACCATAGCGCTCGACCTCAAGCATGGCCGGAAAATCGCTCGGATCCACGGCATTGTAGGCCGGGTCTTTGGTGATGTGGTCCATGATTCTCCCCGAATATTTATGTTTGTCCGAACAGCCTAGGCGAGAGCTCAATGGTCCTGCAAGAAATAATGACGACCCCGTCATTAGTTCCCCAGCCATGAAAACCCTACACAGACCCGCAGGCGCCTCCGTGCTAAACTGGCGACGCAGGCAGCCCCTAACGAGCATGAGTGACCCATGAGACCCCTTGCCCGACCAGCATCCGCCTGGATCGGGGCGCTGCTCGCAACGGCGGTGGCGCTCGGCCTTATCGCCATGGACGCAGGGCATCTTGCAACCCGTGCCGATGGGATCGAGCTCGGCTTGCTCAAAGCGCTGGCGCCCCAGGGAAGCGGCCCTGTCCCGGACTGGCCGGCCCTCGCCGGCCGTCTTGCGGCCCCCATGCGCCGGCTTACCGAACTTGCTGGTCTGGCTATCTTTGGGCTCGGCCTTGTCCTCGTCATCGCCTGGCGCGGACTGCTCCTTGGCCTTGCCTTCCTCGTTGCCGTGGTGGCCGGAACGCTGCTCCTGACGTTCTGGCTCTTCCTCGGGCCACACCTGCTGCTTCTCACCCTTGCAAGCGTGCTTGCGCTCATCGCCGCCTATGGTGCCGCGGTCCTTTGGCAAGGGCTGGCTATGGCACGGTGGCGCCTTGGGCTTGCGGCCATGTTCGACGGCATGCTGTCGCGGCAAACTCTGCAGCAGCTGCTGCACGTCAAGGCTGATGATGCCGGAATAGCCCAGGGCACGCCGGCGAGCTGCCTTGCCCTCAAGCTCAGTGCATCGGCGGCAGAGGCCGATCCTGACCCCACAAGGGCTTTCAACGCCCGTCTTGAGGTGCTGGCGCGGCTGGCAGAAATCGCAAAACGTCATGGCGGACTGCTCAGCGAGTTCGGCCCGCGCGGGTTCAATGTAGTCTGGAACGTCCTTGTGAACGAACCACAGCACGGCGCACGGGCCTGTACGGCGGCCCTTGCCATGGTGCAGGAGCTGGGACCACAGAGGCTGACCGGTGCGCAAATCGGCACGCAGTTTGAGCTTGCTATTGGCATTGCAACCGGCAGCCTGAGTGCCGGCCAAATTTCTCTTGGACGACAGCGGCATTATCTCATCGCTGGCAGCTGCGCAGAACACGCGCAGGAGCTGTGCGACAGGGCCAAACGCCTGGGCATCACGGTTCTGGTCTGCGGCGAAACCCGCAACCTGGCCGCGGTGCAATATGCCTTCCTCGAGGTCGAGCGCACGGCAAGCCAAAGCGCGCGCGCTGAGACAGCGACCGGACTTTATGCCCTCTGGGGTCCCCTGGCCGTCTCCTCCTCACCCAAATTCAGGGCCCTTGCAGTCTTCCACGACCGGCTGTTCCAGGCACTGCACAGCGGCCAGTGGGCGAGCGCACGCGAACTCATCACCCAAGCCCGCAAACTCTCAGGTGCCAGTCAGAGACTTTATGATCATTACGCCGAACATCTCGGCTGGCTCGAACAGCATCCGCCCGCACAAGCACAGGACGTGGCGCACCACGAACCCTTGACCCGCTAAAGCCCGCAAGCCCCGACGTTCAGGCCAGGGTCAGCTAATAAATCACCGCGCGGCAGCCAACGCCGCCTCTGCCGTGAGGCGACCATCATAAAGAGCCCGTCCGATGATCGCTCCGGCGATATTGGCGGTGCGCTTGAGGGCCAGAATGTCGGCCGTGCCTGCAAGACCGCCGGAGGCAATGACCGGAATGCGCACGGCTTCTGCCAGTGCTGCCGTCGCCTCCACATTGAGGCCCTGGAGCATCCCATCGCGCGCGATATCGGTGAAGATGATCGCAGCCACCCCGGCATCCTCGAAGCGACGGGCCACCTCGACCGCGCTCAGGCTCGAGGTCTGTGCCCAGCCTTCCACCGCGACCATGCCCGCACGCGCATCAATGCCCACCGCAATGGCCCCGAGATGGGCGCGCGCCGCTTCCTTGACCAGCTTTGGCTCACGCAACGCTGCGGTTCCAAGGATGACGCGGTTGATACCCGCCTCAAGCCAGAACTCGATGGCTGCGCGATTGCGCAGGCCGCCACCGAGCTGGATGGGCAGCGTGATCGCGCTGCGGATGGCCTTGATCGCCTCACCATTGGCGGAGAAGCCGCCAATGGCCCCATTGAGATCGACACAGTGCAGCCAGGCAAAGCCCGCCTCGGCGAACAAACGAGCCTGCGCCGCCGGATCACGGTTGAAGACGGTGGCATCGCCCATCTCGCCCTGCTTCAGGCGCACACAGGCACCGTCCTTAAGATCGATTGCGGGATAAAGGATCATGGCTTCCAGGAGAGAAAATTGGCGAGAAGTCTAAGACCAATACTCTGGCTCTTCTCAGGATGAAACTGGGTGCCAGCGATATTGTCCCGTGCCACCATGGCCGTCACCGGCCCGCCATAGTCGGTGCGCGCGAGGATGTCGTGTTGGTCGTCCGGATTGAACACGTAGGAATGCACAAAATACACATCCGCACCCGCAGCAATACCTGCGAGCAGAGGATGGGACCCGCTGAAGCTAAGCTGGTTCCAGCCCATATGCGGGATCTTAAGACCAGGGGCTGACAAGCGCTCAACCTGGCCGCCGATCCAGCCGAGACCGGCATGAACCCCAAACTCATGGCCGGAACGGGCGAGTAGCTGCATGCCCACGCAAATACCGAGGAACGGAACGCGCCGGGTTCTGACCGCGTGGGTCAGCGCCGGCAAAAGCTGCGGAATTGCCGTCAGCCCGGCCATACAGGCGCCAAAGGCACCAACTCCGGGCAAGACAATGCGCGAGGCCGCCGCCACGGTGTCGGGTTGGGCGCTGACGATGATCTCGCTGTCAACGCCGCACTGGGTTGCGGCGCGCAGCAGGGCCTTCTGCGCCGAGCGCAGATTTCCAGAACCATAATCGATGAGCACAACGCGTTGCATCGCGGCACTGATAGCCTAAACAAGGCTTTGCGCCAAACCACCTCTAAGGCGCCCCGGCACCCGCTACCTCCTTCAACCCCTGCCGATAGAGGGCGAGGTTCAGCCCGGCGGCCGTCTTTGTACGCCTGCGCGCGGAGGCTTGCGCTCCCTTCTGGTGCAGGAGGGCGGTCGAGCAGCAACCGGCTCGACGTTGAGATCAAGGCCATTCACCTCAAGCGTACGATAGGTGATGACAGGCGCGACAACTGCATAGAGGCCCGCACGCAATGCCTGCACGGTGTCCAGGCAAAGCCCGCCGAAGGTGCCGATCACCTGCCACTGTGAGGAGGCTCCAACGCCAAGGACTGCGGTCTGCCACACCAAGGGGCCGCCCCAGACCACAATCAGCTGATCGGGAGGATGACCCGTCAGTTCGGCCGGAAAGATCTCGCAGCGTTGTCCTTGCTCCACAAGACAGGGCGGTACACCTTTTGCCTCCCGCCACCTTTGGCCGACGAGCCCTGCCGGCAGACCATAATCCTTCGGATAGATCTGCAGCTGCGCGGCGCGGGTGCGCGCTGACAGCGCGGCCATCGGAGCTGGCGCCGACCGCAGCGCCTGCTGCGCGAGGGTGCGGATCAGCTGCGCCTGCGCTCCCTCTCTGTCGGTTGCCAGCACCTCAAGCGCGCGCTGGCCAAAACCTGCTCCTTCGCGGGAAAGATAGGAAAAGTCGAACTGCTGAGCCCCGATCCGCCCGCTTTGCAGTCGTGCCATTTGGCTGGCAACGGCAAGGCGCGCCGGATCGGCGAGGGGAGAGTGAAGCAGGAGCAGCACGCTGCAAAGAGCAAGCGTACCGGCAATGTTGGCGCCACCAAGGCCCACCAGCCAGCCACGACCGCTCAGACTTCGCCAGCCGGCGATCGCATAGCCTGCGGCCAAGACAGAAAAGACAATAAGCGCACCGCTTGCCTGCACCCGGCCCACGCTAAAGCCAAAGACCTCGATGCGTACGAAGAGGGCATAGGCCGCAAGCCCGACCAGCGGCAGCAGCAAGAAGGCCGCGAGCGTGCCAGTGTGGCGCAGCACCGGCCGCGGCGCCTCCCTCCCGCTCTGCCACAGGGCATTGGTCAGCACAATCAGTGCGGCCGCCATGGCCAGCATGAGTTCGCTGGCACCGGCGCGCCGCCACTGAAGATCGGCGCCGGTGACGGCAGCACCGAACAGAAGGGCGAGCGTAACCAGACAGGCCAGGGGCAAGAGCCAGGCTAGCTGACGAAACAGTCCGCTGCCCCAGCCCGGCGTGAACGCGCAGCGCCGCCGTCCGAGGCTAAGGCCCAGCATTGCGCCAAACGCGCTCACCGGTCCCAGAAACACCGGCTGCATGATGAACCTTGCCACCGCCGGCTCGGCGATGAGCCCACACAGTCCGGCGGCCACATCCAGGAGTAGCCACACTGCGACAACAAATCCTGCGCTGAGGGTCAGCTCGCAGCAAAGCCGGCTCGCGTACTCGAAATAGGCGCGATAGGGCGCCCTGATCCCATCCTTGCCGGACCACGCGGCAACCATGACCTGGCCGCTGGCGACAAGAACGATGGCCGCGGCCGTGACCCCGGGGCTTGGCAGCAATGCCCACGCCGAAGGGGTGGCGCCCGAGGGTTCAGGCAGCGGATAAAGGCGAAGCTTGTCCCATGCCCCCAGCGCGGCAAGAACGACACCGGACACCAAACACCACAGCCCGAGCGCCAGCTTAGGAAGCTCCCCATATCCCTCCACCAGCAGCAGCGGCACCAGAAACATGGCAAGGACAAAGCCCGATACGAGCGGCGCGGCGGCCGGCGCAAGCGCCCCGCCTTGGGCCGCGCCGAGAAGAAGCGCAAGCGCCGCCGCCTGACCCGCGCCGAGAAGAAGCACGCGCCGCGGGTCAGGCGGCGAAGGCCTCCTCACTGTCAGCGTGTCTGGTTGCGTCATTTGGTCGGACGTCCCCGTGCCGCGGCGAACACCAGTCTACTCTCGGTGCGCTCCGGTAGGATATGGTGTACTGACAGACCCGGCCAGGCCTGCCAGTGGCCGCGACCCCAGCCCAGGCGGTTGCGGGAATGGCTGTCCTGGCTATGATCCGCGGCGCCCGCAATCTGCTATGAGAGCCCTCATGCCCCTCGACGTGCCCGAAATCATCGAAGTCGACGACACGCGTATCGCCTGTGACGGCGGCGATGGCGCCCTCGGACATCCGCGCGTCTTTCTTGAAATGGGCGATAAGAACTTTGTCGAGTGCCCCTATTGCGACCGGCGGTTTGTCCTGCGCCAAGGGGCAGAGGCGCATCATTGAACGGGTCTGCGGCCAACCGCCCGGGCCAGGGCCACATCTATCTGGTCGACGGCTCAGGCTTTCTGTTTCGCGCCTATCATGCGCTGCCACCCCTGACGCGCAAATCCGACGGCCTTCCCACCGGAGCGGTGTCGGGTTACTGCAACATGTTGTGGAAGTTGCTGGAAGACATGCGCGGCGGCGATCAGCCGACGCATCTTGCCGTCATCTTCGATGCAGCTAGACGC
>JAKAVI010000079.1 GCA_021817355.1 Pseudomonadota bacterium
CACGGGCGCGGGCACCAGCGTTGCGGCGGTGCCGAACTTGCGCAGCAGGCGCTGCATGTTGTCGACGTAGACTGCGCCCTCCTCGCTATAGCGCGCGTAACGGTCGCGCGAGGTACCGCGGGTGAAATAAGCCCCGCGCGTGGGGTGAACACCGGGCAGCGTCCGATAGGCTATACCGTCACCATCGACGTCGAGGTAGCGCCCGAAATCCCGGCCGGCTTCCAGCTCCTCCGCAGTCATGATCTTGCCGCGGTCATACCGGCGCGCATCATCCCATGTGAGGGGTTCGCACAGCCAGTCGTTCATGCCGATGTCCAGATCCATCATCACGAACACAGGTGTTTGTAACCGTTCAGCCAGATCGAAGGCGATCGTGGCAAATTCAAAGCTCTCGCGCGGGTCTTCGGGAAACAGCAGCACGTGCTTGGTGTCGCCGTGGCTGGCATAGGCGGCCAGCATGATATCGGACTGCTGGGTACGGGTGGGCATGCCTGTCGATGGTCCACCGCGCTGGATATCGAACACCACCGCGGGAATTTCGGCAAAATAAGCCAGACCGAAAAATTCCTGCATCAGTGAGATTCCGGGACCGGACGTCGCAGTAAAACTCCGCGCACCGTTCCAGCCCGCGCCGATGACCGTACCGATGGCAGCGATTTCGTCTTCGGCCTGCACGATGGCAAATCTGTTCTCACCAGTCTGCTTGTCAACGCGCATCGACTTGCAATGGCGCATGAACGCCTCAGCGAGCGAGGTCGATGGCGTAATGGGGTACCAGGCACAAACCGTTGCGCCGCCATAAACGGCGCCAAGAGCTGCCGCATCGTTTCCGCCGATGAAAATGCGATCGCCGACCTTATCGCTGCGCACGACTTTGAGCCCACAGGCGCCAGCAAGATGCTGCGCCGCATAGTCATGGCCGAGCGCTATGGCTTTCATGTTCAGGGCGACGAGCTTGTCCTTGCCCTTGAACTGCTTGCCAATCAGGGTCTCGACGACATCCGGCTCAAAACCAAGCAGCGCCGAGAGCGCTCCCAGATAGATGACATTCCTGAGCAGCTGGCGCTCACGCGGAATGGTCCCTTCGAGCGAGTTCGAAAGAGCAGTGAACGGCACACCAAGAACCACGATGTCGTCGCGGAATCTGGATGCGGGCATTGGCTTAGTGGAATCGTAGAGCAGATAGCCGCCTGGCTCGATCTCGGCGACATCGCGCTCCCAGGTCTGCGGATTAAGTGCGACCATCAGATCAACGCCGCCGCGCCGACCAAGCCAGCCCTCGCCCGAGACGCGCACCTCATACCAGGTTGGTAGGCCCTGGATGTTCGAAGGGAATATGTTGCGCGATGCCACCGGAACACCCATGCGCAGGATGCAGCGTGCAAAAAGCTCGTTGGCGCTTGCAGAACCGGAACCGTTAACGTTGGCAAACTTGACGACGAAGTCGTTGACCGAGGCCAGTGGCGTCATTGCTGCACGTCCCAGAGCGTGGCCCCGGACACGCCCACATTACCGGCCGCATCCTTCAAGAAAAATCGTTCTGTCATGGCCCCCTGCAATCTTAAAGGCGTAGCCCTCAGCATGAACACGCACTCGTCTGCGCCGTTTCAAGATAGAACTTCTTCATATCCCAGGCACCCGTGGGGCAACGCTCGGCGCACAGCCCGCAATGCAGACAGACATCTTCGTCCTTGGCCATCACCCGTCCCGTCTTCAGCGCATCGGAAACATAAAGATCCTGCGTCAGGTTCAGCGCCGGCGCCGTGAGCATCTTGCGCAGATCCGGTTCGGCCGCATTGGGCGTGAAGGTGATGCAGTCCATCGGGCAAATATCGACGCAGGCGTCACACTCGATGCACAGCCCTCTTTCAAAGACCGTTTCAATATCGCAATTCAGACAGCGCAATGCTTCCTTGAAGCCGAGCTCCCGGGTAAAGCCGAGTTCGACTTCGATGTTCACATTGTTGAGCGTAAGCTCATGAGGTGCATGCGGTACTTTGAAGCGCAGATCGAGCGACACGTCATTGTCGTAGGACCATTCGTGAATGCCCATTTTCTGGCTTGTCAGCGTCACATGCGGGGGCGGACGTTCCGTCTTGAGGTCGGCCCCTTCGCACGCCATGTGAATCGACACCGCAGCCGCGTGACCATGCGCCACGGCCCAGATGATGTTCTTGGGCCCGAACGCCGCATCGCCACCAAAAAATACCTTGGGATGGGTCGACTGCATGGTCAGCTCATCGACGACCGGCATCTCCCAGCGGTCGTCGAATTCAAGACCGATATCCCGCTCAATCCAGGGAAAGGCGTTCTCCTGGCCGACTGCAACCAGCACGTCATCACAGGGCATAAGCACATCCGGCTCACCACTTGGAACCAGCGCGCGACGGCCCCTGGCGTCAAATTCGGCCTTTACCTTCTCGAACACGACGCCGGTGAGCTTGCCGCCGTCATGGGTGAAGGCCTTCGGTACCATGTAGTTGTGAATCGGAATGCCTTCGCCCATGGCATCGTCCTTTTCCCATGGGCTGGCTTTCATCTCCTCAAAGCCCGAGCGCACCACCACCTGGACATCTTCACCGCCCAGCCGGCGGGCGGTACGACAGCAATCCATGGCGGTGTTACCGCCGCCCAGAACAATCACACGCTTGCCGATGCGGTCGATGTGACCGAAGGAGACCGAAGACAGCCAGTCAATGCCGATATGGATGTTGGCAGCACCCTCGTTGCGTCCGGGAATCGCCAGATCGCGGCCGCGCGGTGCACCGGAGCCCACAAAGACCGCATCATAGCCCTCAGCCAGCAGGGCCTTGAGGCTCTCCACGCACTCACCAAACCGTGTCTGCGGCTCAAGCGCCAAAATGTAATTGCACTCCTCGTCGAGCACGCTTTCGGGCAGACGAAATCTGGGAATCTGGGTGCGCATCATCCCGCCGGCCTTGGGGTCCGCATCGTAGATGACGCAGCTGTAGCCAAGCGGCAGCAGGTCGCGGGCAACCGTCAGCGATGCCGGCCCGGCTCCAACGAGTGCGATGCGCTTGCCGTTCCGCTTGGCAGCGGGCTTGGGCATCCTGCCCACGACGTCGCCCTTGTTGTCGGCTGCCACCCGCTTCAGGCGACAGATCGCCACAGGCTCGGATTCCACCCGTCCACGACGACAGGCCGGCTCACAAGGCCGGTCACAGGTTCGCCCCAAAACCCCAGGAAAGACGTTGGAGCGCCAGTTGATCATATAGGCATCGCCAAAGCGCCCCTCGGCAATCAGCCGAATATATTCGGGCACCGGAGTGTGCGCCGGACACGCCCACTGGCAATCGACAACCTTGTGGAAATACGCGGGATTATTGATGTCGGTGGGCGCCGTAGCTTGCGACGGCGTAGCATCGACGCGCCCTGCGGCGATGGTGATGCTCATATGCTGAACGCGACTCCATACCGGGCCGTTCACCCTTGCCAGCGCCGATACTCCGCGCCGGCATCAAAGGTATAGAGCGACCACCTACTGACGAATCATATTAATCAGCTGCGCCGCTTGCGCAATATGTGCGCAGTAACATTGCGTGTACGGAAAACGGAATATCCACCTCCCGCACCCTTCCGGTTGTCCGTCCCAGCCCCGCCGCTGCCCTTCCCACCGCTGGCTCTGGCCACTTCCGGGGCGGGGAGGAGGCGCTTGTGAGGCCCGCTCCCGAGGGTGCGGGCGCCTCGAGCCATGCCCAGAATGCAGGTGGATCAGCCTGCCATCCTCCACCATGGGACACCTTAACCCTCGCAGGGCCCGCGGCAAATCCATCCGTATACGGAAATATCTCCGACCCCCTGGGGCTCCCGCATGGCCGCGCCCTGGTGCGCGGCCATGCCGTCAGGTGGCGACAAGAGCCTTCGCCGCATCGCTGAAGGCAAACACCACCTTCTCATCGGGCACGGCAAGGGATTTGCTTTTGCCGCGATATGAAAAACTGTGCAGCAGGTCCCGGATGATTTCGAGGCGCGCGGCTTTCTTGCTGTCAGCGCGCACAATTTTCCAGGGCGCCGCGGCATGCGAGGTTTTACGCAGCATCACATCGCGGGCCTTGCTGTAGTCCTTCCAGTGCCTCTGTGCGGCCTCATCGATGGGTGAGATTTTCCATTGCTTGAGCGGATCATCGCGCCGCTGTTCAAGACGACGCTTTTGCTCAGACCGGGAGATGTCGAGATAATATTTGCGCAGATGCAGTCCATCGCGTACCAGCATGGCTTCGAACGGCACCACCATCTGCAGAAAGGTGTCGACCTGTTCCTTGCTGGCAAATCCCATCACCCGCTCAACACCCGCCCTGTTGTACCAGGAGCGGTTGAAGACGACGAATTCCGTGGCCGCTGGCAGAAACGGAACAAAGCGCTGAAAGTACCATTGCGTCTCTTCGGTGTTGGAGGGCTTGCCCGGAGCATGAACGCGGGTTTCGCGCGGGCTCATATGTTCGGTCAGACGCTTGATGGTGCCATCCTTGCCCGCCGTATCGCGCCCTTCCAAAATGATCAGGACCCGGTCGCCGTCGGCAATCAGCTGGCGCTGCATCTTGACGAGCTCGACCTGGAGCTCATAGAGGCTGCGCTGATAATGCCTGTCCTGCTGCGGGTCCTCGTGCCAGTCGCTTGCGTCCTGTTTGTGTTTACCCACCGTCTTGGCCCTCCTCCAGTGCCCGAACGAGCAGAAGTTCGCGACCCGCCTGATCGTGCAGGCGCAAAGCTCCTACCCCAAAGACTTCGGCGAGCACGTCATCGCTGAGCGCTGTCGCCGGCGCGCCCGCTGCCACGATCCTGCCTGCCTTCATCACCACAAGACGGTCGCAAAAACGCACCGCCAGCGCCAGATCATGCAGCGTCACACAGACCGCCGTGCCCCGCCCGGCCTCTTCGCGCAGAAGCCGCATCAGCTGCAGCTGATGGCCGGGGTCCAGATGGGCCGCAGGCTCATCAGCCAAAAGGACCGGTGCCTCCGTGGCAAGGGCCCGAGCCAGAAGGATGCGGGCCCGTTCGCCAGCCGAAATCCCGTCCATACGCCGGTCGGCGAGACCTTCGGCATCACAGCGGGCAAACGCCCGGCCGATGGCTTCTTCATCGGCCGGGCCCAGCCGCTTTAGTGAGGCCTCGTGTGGCAGCCGGCCCAGGGCCACGACGCGTCGGGCCAGCATCGGCCAGTGGGCCTCATTGCTTTGGGGCAGATAGGCCAGGGCGCGGGCGCGGTCTCCAGACGCCCAATGCCGCAGCGACCGGCCCAGAAGCGCAACCTCCCCTGCGCTCGGGACCAGAAGCCCCAGCCCCAGGCGCAGCAACGTGGTCTTGCCCGCACCATTGGGACCGATCAGCCCGGTCACTTCTCCCGGGGCGAAGCTGCAGCTGATGCCGTTCAGGACCTGGCGCACGCCATAGCTGAGGCGAACCTCAGAAAACTCCAGCGCGGCGCTCATTGCACGCCGCGCAACTGAAAGATCAGCCAGATGAAAAACGGGGCACCGATCATCGCCGTCAGGACCCCGAGCAGCAATTGTCCGTCCGGCGCGATCAGGCGTACCGCCACATCGGCCGCCGCCACGAGCACAGCTCCGCCCAGGGCCGATGGCACAATCAGCCGCGACGGCTCATGGCCGTAAAGCGGACGCAGCAGATGGGGCACGACCAGACCGACGAAACTCACCGCACCGGCCGCCGCCGTCGCAGCCCCGGTGGCCAGCGCAACGCCCAGAATGATGCGCCGCCGCAGGCCGTGCACGTCGATGCCAAGGCTGTGTGCGGCCTCCTCCCCGAGTGTCAATGCATCAAGCCCGCGCCCTGCACTCAACAGAAGGCCAAGGCCAAGCCCCACCAGCGGCGCGGCAAAATAGAGATCAGCCGGCGTACGATCATTGAGTGAGCCCAGCATCCACATCACCATCTCGCTCATGGCGTAGGGATTGGGCGCCATGGACAGCGCCAGCGCTGTCAGAGCGGTCGCCAGGCTGGCAACCGCAACGCCGGCCAGCACCAGGGCCATGGTTCCCGCACCACTGCGCGAGAGCCCGTAAAGGATCGCCGCCGCGACAAGGGCGCCGCCGATGGCAAAACCCGGAAGAAACAGCAAGCTGGTCCCGATCCAGCCAAAATAAAGCGCCACAACCGCGCCCAGTCCGGCACAGGCGGTCACGCCCGTAACCCCCGGCTCGGCCAGCGGATTGCGAAACAGGCCCTGCAGCGCCGCACCGCTGGCACCCAGAGCCGCCCCGACGACAAGGGCCAGAAGCGCCCGCGGCAAGCGGATGTCACGGGCGATCACCGCAGCAAGCCCGTGACCTTGGACGAGGCCAAGCACGAGCGCCGCAGCGGACAGATGCGAGGGGCCAAGCAAAAAAGATATCCCGGCAGCGCCAAGCGCCAGGACGGCCAGGGCCAAAGTGACGGGCGGCCCGCGCCAGGGACCGGGCCGCACGACGGGTTTGAGGGCGTAAGCCATCGCCGCTCCTTAGCGAGGGGCAGTGCCGCGGGCAAGCCGGGCGAGGTGCAGCGCGGTCCCGCCGAGCCAGGGACCGGCGCACAAAAGCCCGCGCAGATTGACGCGCACGATGCGGGTGCGCCCCTTGAGCGCAGCCAGGGCCGGATCGTCCAGGGCCACGTCGGCAAGGGAGGGTGTGCGCTCCTTCGCCTGATTGAGGATGAGCAGGGCGGGCCTCGCCGCAATCACGGCCTCGAGCGGGATCGTACCCTGGCGGGAGCGCGCCAGCGCGGGCGCCGCATCGCGAAGCCCGGCCGCGCGCATGAGAGCGCCGACAATGGCGCCTGTGGGGGCGTAGCCGTTGGCTTCGTAAATTAGCGCCGAAACCGGCGGCCTGGGCGACAGCGCCCTGGCGGCTGCGAGATTGTTCGCCAGCTTCAAAAGCAGGGCATGGGCGCGCCCCGGCACGCCCAGGACGCCTCCAAGCAGACGCGTCACACTCCGAACTTGGGCGAGGTTCTGCGCCCATGGCACTTCAAACACCCGCACGCCGGCAGCCTTCAGCTGCGCCGCCAGGCGCGGATTGACGCCCTGATAGAGGAGGACGAGATCGGGTCTGAGATTCAGAACCTCTTCGGCATTTGGCCTGATGCGCCGGATAGAACCAATCCGGCCCGCGATATTGGAGACCTCCGGGTGCCTGGCGCCGGCAAGTTCACTCAGCGCGGCAATTCGCGTCGCCGGCACGAGACGGAAGAGATATTCGTCCGTGCACAAATTGGTCGAGACGATGCGCTGGGGCAGCGCCTGCGCACAGGCTGGCGCAAGAGCCATGAGGCTTGCGGCAATCAACTTATGACAAACGTGCATATTGACCCACTCGTGTGTGGCTCCTCATATCCTGACGAACCTCTGGAGAGACCGCATGCCCTGTTCCCGTCCTCTGCTCATCCTCATTGCCGCCGCCAGCGCCCTGCCCCTCGCCGCACAGGCGGCGACGCCGGCAGCAATCCTCGCGGCCAATCAGCAGTCCATGGGAGGCACCGCCTGGGACCACGACGCACTCCTGACCCAATATGCCTATTCTGGCGAGGGACTGACGGGCAAGACCGAGGAGATCGATGACCTCAAAACTGGCGCCTTTGTCGAGCGCTACGATCTTGGTCCGGCCAAGGGCGCAGATGGTTACGACGGGCACCATGCCTGGTCGAAGGATCTTTCGGGCACGGTGACACTGCAAGATGGCGGCGAGCAGAAGGCGCTTGCGGTCAACCAGGCCTATCGTGCAGCCAATCTGTGGTGGAAACCGGATTTTGGCGGCGCCAGCATTCAGGAGCTGGGGCAAAGGAGCCAGGACGCCAAGCTCTATGATGTGCTGAAGATCACGCCCAGGGGCGGTGCCAGCTTCATGGCCTGGTTCGATGCCAAGACCCATCTGCTGGCCCGCATCATCGAGCTACGCGATGGGCGCCCCACGACCACGCGCTTCTCGGACTATGAGACGATCGACGGCGCCCGCATGCCCGGCAAGGTGCGCATCAGCAATGGTGATGCCAAATATGATCAGCATGAAACCCTGATCGAGGCCGAGTTTCTGCCTGCCCAGCCGCCCGCGCGCTTCGCGCCTCCGGCCGAACAGGTGGCTGACTTCAGCATTGCAGGTGGCGCGCGCCGAACCACGATCCCCTTCCGGTTGATCAACAACCATATCTACGCCGCGGTCAGGGTGGACGGCAAAGGCCCGTTCATGTTCATTTTTGATACCGGGGGGGTCAATCTCATCACCCCTCCAACCGCCAAGATCCTGGGCGTGCCTGTCACCGGCGCCATGCAGGCCAATGGTGCCGGCAAGGGACACATGCAGGCCGGTCTGACCAAGATAGACAGTCTCAGCATCGGTGCCGCGACGATCAGATCGCAGCCCTTCATCGTGCTGCCGCTCAACGCCATGAGCAATGTCGAGGGCGTCGAGGAGACTGGCATGATCGGCTTCGAGACCTTCCGCCGTTTCGTCACGCGCATCGATTATGGCCGGCATCTTCTGGAACTGATCCGGCCCTCAGCCTTCAATCCGGCTGATGCCGGCACGCCCGTTCCCATCCGCTTCAACGGTAACACCATCGAAGTCGACGCACGTTACAACGGCATCAGCGGCAATTTTACCGTCGATACCGGCAATCGCGGCAGCCTGGATCTCGACACTCCGTTCGTCGCCAAGAATGGGCTACGCGCCAAAGCCCAGAGCGGGGTGGAAACTGCCACCGGCTGGGGCATCGGCGGGCCGACCTTCGGCTTTGTCATGAAGGGCGCCCCCCTTGAGATCGGCAGCATCAAGATCGCCCATCCGATCGTGAGCCTCTCCACCGACAAGTCCGGCGCCATGGCCGATCCCACGGTCGCGGGCAACATCGGTGCGGGTATTCTCAAGCGCTTCATCGTGACCCTCGATTACGCCCATGCCCGCATGTATCTGAAACCCCTCACTACCAAGCCTGACGATCTCGATACCTTTGATGAATCGGGCATGTGGATCAACGAGGCCTCGAACGGCTTTGTGGTTGCTTATGTCACCGGCGGTGGTCCCGCCCAACAGGCGGGTATTCAAAAGGGTGACGTCATCGTTGCCGTCAATGGCGAGCCCGCCACCTTGATCCGGCTCTATGATCTGCGCGAGAGGTTCCGTGATGCCCCGCCTGGAACAGTCGAGGAGCTGAGTGTCGAGCGCGAAGGCGCCCGCAGGACCATAGCGCTCACACTTGCGGACATGCTGTCCCGGCACGGTCCCTGAGCATCGTTCCAGGCCGAACCACCTTTGCTTTTGGGTCCTGTTCAGCCTAAATCAGCGTTCGTGACGCCAGCGTCAGAAAAGGACCCCTCATGCCCATCTACCGCGCCCCAATCGATGATTTCCGCTTCGTGCTGCACGAATTGCTCGAGGTCGAAAAGCACCGGGACCTGCCCTATTACAGCGAACTCTCGGCCGATCTGATTGATGACATCCTCACCAATGCCGCCAAGTTCTGCGAAGAGGTGCTGCAGCCGATCAATCAGTCTGGCGATGAGGAAGGAGCGCATTTTGAAAACGGCGTGGTGAGAACGCCCAAGGGTTTTAAGGAAGCCTACAAGGCCTATTGCGAAGCTGGATGGGGTTCTCTTGCCGGTCCCCAGAGTGCTGGCGGGGCAGGCATGCCCATGCTGATCTCGATGATGGTTGCGGAGATGGCGCAAAGTGCCAACCAATCCTTTGCCATGTATCCGGGCCTGACCTCGGCGGCGGCGATGGCACTTTATGCGACGGGTGCCGACTGGATGAAGACGTCGATCCTGCCCAAGATGATTTCGGGAGAATGGTGCGGTACCATGTGCCTGACCGAACCCCATTGTGGTACCGATCTGCGCCTCATGAAGACGCGCGCGGTTGAGCAGCCCGACGGGACCTACCGCATGAGCGGCACCAAGATCTTCATCTCCGGGGGCGATCACGATCTCACCGACAACATCATCCACATGGTGATTGCGAAAATCCCCGACGAGAACGGTCACATCCTTGATGATCTGTCGACGGTGAATTTCTTCATGGTGCCAAAGTTCCTCGTCAGCGAAGACGGAAAAATGGGCGTGCGCAATGCCGTCAATACCGGCGGCATCGAAAAGAAGATGGGCATCAAGGCTCAGGCCACCTGCGTGCTCAATTTCGACGACGCGGTTGCGTTCCGTCTTGGTCCCAAACCGACGCCGCCCAAGCCGGGTGAAAAGCGCAGCGCCTCTGCGGGCATGGCCGGCATGTTCGGGATGATGAACGCGGCCCGTCTTGGCGTTGGCATCCAGGGCATTTCCATTGCCGAGGTCGCCTATCAGAATGCCTATGCCTATGCCCATGAGCGTCGCGTTGGCCGCGCTCTCACCGGTGCTGCAGATCCCGGTCAGCCGGCCGACCTCGAAATCGTTCATCCCGACGTCAAGCGCATGCTGCTGCATGGTCGCAGCTTCATTGAAGGCGCACGGGCGCTTGCCATGTGGACGACGATGAACATGACCGTCGCCAGCTCAAATCACCCGGACAGAGCGAAGGCCGAACTGCTCACCGATCTGATGACGCCGGTGATCAAGGCCTTCTTTACCGACATGGGCTATGAAGTCGCGAACCTGTCCATGCAGGTCTGGGGTGGGCATGGCTATATTCGTGACAATGGCATGGAACAGTTCGTGCGCGACGGGCGCATCAATCAGACTTATGAAGGGGCCAACGGAGTACAGGCCATGGATCTGGTTGGCCGCAAGCTGGCACGCAATGGCGGTGTGGCCCCCATGGCGCTCCTGCAGGAGATCAGCAGCTTCATTGCCGAAAACAAGGCCGATGCTGCGATGGGGCCATTTGTGGATCCGCTCGAGCGCGGGCTCTCAAGCCTGCAGCAGGCGACGATGTGGCTCGCCTCCCATGCCATGCAGAACCCCAATGATGCCGGTGCTGGCGCCGTGGATTATCTTCGCCTGATGGGCATTGTCTGCGTGGGCTGGATGTGGGCGCGCATGGCCAGGATCGCACAGACCAAGCTTGCCACGGCCGAGGGCAACGCTGACTTCTACAAGGCCAAACTGGTGTCAGCGCGCTACTGGATGGAGCGCATGATCCCCGAATGCCCCATGCTCGGCGAACGCATCGCGGCCGGCAGTCAAACCATCATGGCCTTCGTCTGAGGCACGTGTCGTTCTGCCCATCCGGCGCCGAAGCTTGCTCCCCTGCTCGCGGCCAAGACCGCGCCCGGGTTTTTTCATGGCAGTTCGGGCGAGGGCGTCAAATGAACCGGCTGCGGACAAGCGCGGCGCGGTTATGCGGGTCAGAGGATTCAGTCGTAATTTTTGACCTTGGGCCAATAGCGTTCGAGTGAACCCTTCATCCCGCGCAGGACGTAGATGGGCCGATCGGTTTCATAGGGCATGGCATAGCGCGAGGTGAGGAAGCCCGCGACATGGTAGGAGCGGAACAGCTTCGCATAATGTTTTTTGTTGCCACCAATGATGATGATCACCCTGCCAGTGTGGCCGCGCGGACCCCAGAGATAGTAATTGTTGTGCCCGCTGATCGCCGGTGGCAGCCCAAGGCGGCGACCGAAGAGGTCGATCGCGGCGGCCTCGCCGTAATTGTTGCCGAAGAACACCGCATGCGCCCGCTCGTCCGGCGGCAATGACCAGTAGACCTTTGCCACCTTGGCCGCCATTTGCCGCCAGCCAAACATGTCCGCGTAATATTGTGGCAGGAGCCCGATCTTCAGGCGTTCGCCCGAGGAGGGCATCACCCCGAGCGCGTCGATGTAACGGATCAGGAGGGGCACCGGAAGGATCGGTAGGGTCAGCGGCAGGCTGAGGCTGCCGGCAATTGCCACCGCGCCGAGCAGCAATGCCCGCAGGCGGACAGTGCGCAGCCAACCCTCTATGCGCGGGGCACCAAGCGCCATCAAGGCGGGATAGATGGGGGCGAGATAATAGGCTTTGCCATGCAGGCCAACGAAGGTCGCGAACAGAAGTACCCAGGCAATGGCCAGCGCACGCGCCGTGGCAAATGCCGGCCTGACGGCGCCAGTCCAGAGCCCGCACAAGGCTA
>JAKAVI010000109.1 GCA_021817355.1 Pseudomonadota bacterium
GGTTGGCGGGCGTCTTGCCGCCGGAATTCCTCCTTGGCGCGCCACCACGCCTGGCTGCCCGCCACCAGGGGTCTGGCGCCGCCAGAGGGCGAGTTCGGAGCACCTGGACGACCTCCCGGATAGGCAATGGCGAAGCCTCCGGCCGATGCGGGGCCTTGATAATGCGGCGATCCCGGCGTCAATTGTGGCGCATCGACGGTGAAGTCTTGTGCCGCAGCAGCTGAAACGCTGATCCGCCCTACAACGAACTGGTCACCCATCGCATCCGACAGCACCACGTCGTAAAGCATGCCGGCCCGCACGTCCTTTTTCGGGATGAACAGCGAATAAAGTTCGTTTCGCGATTTTTCCTGCGCCAGTGCCTGGCAGTCGTGCGCTCCCGGTCCTTCGGGGACGAGCATCACCATCTCTATATTGGAGAGGCCGGTTTGCTCTGCCGGAAACAGGATGTGCAGCGTGACATCCGTTCCGCCCGCACCCGGCCCACGATCCGCACCATGGCTTCGCAGGGCATCTTCCGAAAGCGCCCGGCGTCCCATGTTTTCAATGTCTGTATTCATGGAGGAATCGCTGCCGACATAGCCGCCATAAACACCTCCCCCTGCCATGGCGGGGCCGCCCAACGCACAAATTACGACGAGCCCCAGCAAAATCCCGTACCATGCCTGCGCCATGATGTGTCCCCCACAGATTGGCCGCGATACTCTCCGGGTATGGACGGACGGTCCCCAGATCCCGTCAGCTCGGCGTACAATCCCTCATCCCCCGGATCACCGCAGCATTGCAGATAGTTTAGCACTGTCTGTAGGGTCGATGAAGTCCGGCAATAGTATGCGGGATCAGGGACAGGTGCAGAGATCCATAGAATGCGACCCAAGTGCAAACATCACGCCATCTGCCCCAGCTTCTCGAAGGGGATAGTCCCACATTTTTGCGATCCATCCGCGCTCCTTGCCTTTTTCCCGGAACCGCACAGCTTGCAGGGATCGGGCTGCGGCAGTGGTTGCAGCCTCTACACAGGCGAGGACAGATGAGGATCCGCAGATGACCGAGGACGCCGACATCCTGTTCGAACAGCGTGGAGCCCTTGGGCTCATCACGCTCAACCGGCCGCAGGTGCTGAACACTCTGACCCACGCCATGTGCGTGCGCCTGGCCGCTCATCTCGATGCCTGGCAAGCCGACCCGCTGATCGCCACGATTGCCATTCAGGGAGCCGGCGAGAGAGCCTTCTGCGCCGGCGGCGATCTGCGCGCACTCTGTCACGCGGCCCGCGCCGACCCCGCGCTTGCCACGCAATATTGGCGCGATGAATATCGGCTCAACATCCGCATTCGGCATTATCCAAAACCCTTTGTCGCCCTGCTCAAGGGTTTTGTGATGGGTGGAGGTGCGGGGGTGTCGGTTCACACCAGCCACTGTGTTGTTGATGAAACCGTCCTGTTCGCGATGCCGGAAACCGCAATCGGACTTTTTGTCGACGTCGGAGGATCCTATTTTTTGCCGCGGCTTCGCGGCAAGCTCGGGCTCTATCTCGCTCTCACTGGATCGCGGCTGGGAGCTGCCGACTGCGTTTACGCCGGGGTGGCACGCCACTTCGTGCCTGCCGCCAGTACCCCAAAGCTGGTTGCAAGGCTGAGTGCCGGGCTTCATCCCGATCTGGCAATTGTGGAGCTTGCGCAGACCCCGCCAGCGGCTCCCCTGCAAGCCCTCGCAGCAAAGATCGATGCCGCATTTTCCGGTCACCGTGTCGAAGAGATTGGCGAGCGTCTTAAGGCCGGGGATGAACCGTGGTTGCGCACCGCCCATTCGGCCTTCTGCCTGAAGTCACCCACCAGCCAGAAAATTGCCTTTCGACAGCTCGCACTGGGACGCGACCTCGACTTCTATGATTGCATGCGTATGGAGTTTCGGATCTGCCAGCGGGTCATTTTGGGTCACGATTTCTATGAAGGGGTACGGACAACAATATTCGACCCCAAGGCGTCACCTCGCTGGCAACCGTCGCGTCTCGAAGATGTACGTGATGAAGACATTGAGCTCCATTTTGCGCCAGTGGAGCATGAACTGCTGGCATGAAGCATTTTCAAGTCGCAACGGGCGCTAACGGATCAGTACCCAAAGAGCCATGGGCGCAGCAGCACAGATCCAGCGCAGCTTTGCCGTCCACGTCCGGCGGGCCTATCGGCTGGACTTGGTCCGATCAAACGGGTCGGGACAAAGAAGCGATCAGACATGGCGCGATCGACGCGTGGAAACGGCCATGGCAGAGGGATTGGCGCCAAACCGCAGCCTGGCCAACCGCAGGAACCTGAAACCCTGGCCGGTGTCAGAGAGGCGTGCGTCGGCGATCAGAAAGGAGCAATATCGCCGATGAGAGCCCGGCGCGGCAGGTGGCAGCGCCATGGCCCTGCCGGGCCTTTGTGCAAGAAGAATTGTTCGATGCTGAAGGGGAGCTGCCATTGCGGGGCTACGCACTGGACTTTTGAGGGTGATCCTGGATCGGTTACAACATGCAATTGCACACTTTGCCGCCGCTATGGCGTGCTGTGGGCCTATGGCTATGTCGATGAACGCATTCGCATCGCAGGTCCGGTGACCCGCTATAGCCCGCAAGCCCCGGCGTTCAGGCTGGGGTAGGTGCGTCCTGGGCGATGCGATAGCGAGCCGTGTGGGTGATGGCTTTCTTGCGCTCAATCCGGCGTCCGCTGCTGTTCGATGTATTGTCTGATAATGCTGATCTTCCGTCTGATGGCCGCTGCGTGCGCGATCTGTGGTTTTAGTTCGGCAGCCTCAGCTTCACGCAGCGTCTGGGAGCAGAGCCGCACTGCTCTCCACCCCCGTTTCGCTCACTTCATGGTCGGAATGACAAAGTCCGGATTTTCGCGCATCCCGCCTTTGGGCCAGCGCTGGGTCACGGTCTTGATCTTGGTCCAGAAGCGCACGCCTTCGGTGCCATGCTGATTGACATCGCCAAAGGCCGAGCGCTTCCAGCCGCCGAAGGTATAATAGGCGATCGGTACCGGGATCGGGACATTGATACCCACCATGCCCACCTGAACACGCGCAGCGAATTCGCGCGCGGCATCTCCGTCGCGGGTGAAAATGGCGACGCCATTGCCATAGGCATGCTGCGACGGCAGCGCGATGGCCTCATCGAAATCATTGGCCCGCACCACCTGAAGAACCGGACCAAAGATCTCGTCCTGATAGGTCCGCATGGCCGGGGTGACGCGGTCAAACAGTGACGCACCCAGATAAAACCCGTTCTCATATCCCTGCATCTTGAAGCTGCGGCCATCGACCAGAAGCTCGGCGCCCTCTCGGACACCAGATGCGATATGGTCGATCACCTTCTGACGATGGGCCGCGCTCACCAGAGGGCCAAAGGCGGCGTCAGGATCGGTAGCAGGCCCGATCTTGAGGTTTTCCACCTGGCGCTTCAGGCGCTGTACCAGGGCATCGGCGACCTTGTCGCTGACCGGAACGGCAACCGGAACCGCCATACAACGTTCCCCCGCCGAGCCATAACCCGCACCGATGAGATCATTGGTCACCTGATCAAGATCGGCATCGGGCATGATGATGGCGTGGTTTTTTGCCCCGCCCATGGCCTGTACGCGCTTTCCGTTCTGGGTACCGCGGGCGTAGACATATTGCGCAACCGCGGTCGACCCGACAAAGCTGATGGCGTGAATATCCGGGTCATCGAGGATGGCATCCACCGCCTCCTTGTCACCATTGACCACCTGCAGCACTCCCGCAGGTCCGCCTGCCTCCATGAAGAGCTCGGCCAGGCGCAACGGCACGCTCGGATCCTTCTCGCTGGGCTTGTTGATAAAGCAATTGCCGCAGGCGATGGCGACGCCAAACATCCACATCGGAATCATGGCCGGAAAATTGAAGGGGGTAATTCCCGCAACAACCCCAAGCGGCTGGCGCATAGAATAGACGTCGATGCCAGGGCCCGCGCCCTCGGTATATTCACCCTTTTGCAGGTGAGGAATGCCGCAGGCAAATTCGATGACTTCGAGGCCACGCTGCACGTCGCCGCGCGAATCGGCAATCAGCTTGCCGTGCTCGCTCGACAGAAGTCTGGCCAACTCATCCATGTTGGCTTCAACCAGGCGTTTGAACTCGAACATGACGCGGGCGCGGCGCTGCGGATTGACAGCGCCCCACTTGGGAAAAGCGGCTCGGGCATATTCCACCGCCTGACGTACTTCGCTTCTGGAGGCAAGCGGGGCTTTGGCCTGGATGGTTCCCAGGCTAGGATCGAACACCTCGCCAAAGCGACCCGATGTTCCCTTTACCTTTTCCCCATTGAGGAAATGGTGCAGTTCCTTCATTGACGCCTCCGGTTTAGTTCCTGTTACCGTTCGGGTACCTAGAGTGCGCGCGCATTGCAAGCGGCCAAACTTCACCACCCGTTTCTGTTGGCCACGGTCTGTAACATCGCAAAGTCAGCTTTCTCCGTGACAGGGTCTGCCCACTCCGCCCGTCTGTCTACTCGAGCCGTCAGGTTTTCGCACTGTCACAGCGCGATTTTGCGCGCTCTTGCCAATGCTGCGGGTCTTTGCCGGCGTGAGCGGGCGTTGCGATGCGACCGCCGCTTGCTGCGGCAGAAGACTGGAGGAGATGCGCGTGGATGGCATGGCAGGAATGCGCGAAAGATGGACATCCACCCATTTGAGGATCGTGCGCCAGACAAGTTTGCGGTCGAGGTCGCGCAGCAGCATGTGATAGCCGTGCGGGAATTCGACCACCGTTGCACGCCGGCCAAGCGCGGCGATCGTGTCCTCCGCAGATTTGCGCGGAATGATCTGATCGTGCGCACCATAGAGGTAAAGAATTGGTGGCGGATAAATCAGATGTTCCGGTGCCCTTCGGGCTTTATCCATGAGATTGACAAGACCATAGATCTGATCGACGCGGGCATGATGCTGAAACAGGGGGTCGCGAGACAGCTTGATCAGCATCGGAATGTTATCCGACGGCATAATGTGCAGACCCTGCCCCGAAAGCTTCAGCCACGGCACAAGGTGAGCCGCCAGAAACAGCACCACGCGATAGGACAGCGGCATGTCCTCACGGGCCCACACCGCAGGCGCGACCAGGATGGCCCCGGCGATGGGTGGGGGATCGTGATCGGCCAGGGCCGATAACACAACCGCTCCGCCCATGCTTTCACCGAGCGCAAAGACCGGCAGTCCGGGATAGCGCGCATGCACGGCCATCACCATGTCACTCAGATCCTGACGCATGCGCGCGCCACCAGCCCAGATCCCGCGATCCGGAGACGCCCCGAGGCCACGCTGATCATAGGCCAGCATCGTGATGCCATGGGCGGCAAACCATGGTCCGGGCATGTCGAAGGCTTCGGAATAATCGCTCATGCCATGCAGCGCGACGATGATCGCCCGGGGCTTCGCAGCATCCCACTGGCGCAGCGGCAGGGACAGCCCGTCCTGGGTGACGAAGACATGGGCGGCAAGATGCGGTGCCTGAGCTTCGCGGCCAGGTGGCGCCAGGGCCGGCGCACAGGCTGCAACACTCAGGAGGCAAAGGACAGCTGCGCGGCTACCGAGGCGCGCAGATAGGGAAGCAAATCGTGTTCGAACCATGGGTTGCTTTTCAGCCATGCGTTGTTGCGCCAGGATGGGTGCGGCAGGGGAATGATGTCTGGAGCGTAGTCGGCGAAGGCCCGGACGGTTTGCCCGAGGCTCTGCTTGCGGCGCCGGCCCAGGTGCCAGGCCTGCGCATAGCTGCCGATCGCCAGGGTGAGGGCAAAACCCGACAGTTGCTCCGTCAGGAGATGCCGCCAGGTCTTGGCACATTCGTGCCGCGGAGGCTTGTCGGTCCCCGCCGCCGAATAGCCAGGAAAACAAAATCCCATCGGAATGATGGCAACAAGACGTTCGTCATAGAACGTATCGGCGCCAATTCCCATCCAGTGGCGCAACCTCTCGCCGGATGGATCGCTGAACGGAACCCCGCTGCGGTGCACGCGCAGTCCTGGTGCCTGCCCTGCGATCAGGATGCGTGCGGAGCGTGAAACCCGCAGGACGGGCCTGGGCTCAAGATGCGCCGCACAGAGCCGGCAGGCGCCAATCTCGGCCAGCAGGCGTTCAAGCGGATCGGATCTGTCGCAGGGCGCGGCCATCAATCATGTTTCAGCATGTTGCGGGCGATGACGAGCTGCTGAATCTGGCTGGTACCTTCATAGATACGAAAGATGCGAACATCGCGGTAGAAGCGCTCAATGCCATAATCGGTAATATAGCCGGCGCCGCCGAAAATCTGCACCGTGCGGTCTGCCACCCGTCCGACCATTTCGGACGCGAAATATTTGGTACACGAAGCTTCCATCGTCACATTGAGGCCGGCGTCGCGCTTGGCCGCAGCATCGAGCACCATGCAGCGCGCGGCATAGGCCTCGGTCTTGCAATCGGCGAGCATCCCCTGAATCAGCTGAAACTCGGCAATCGGTTGACCGAACTGTTCGCGCGTACGTGCATAGTTCAGCGCCTCGCGGATCAGCCGCTCAGCCAATCCGACACAGACCGCCGAAATATGAAGGCGCCCACGATCAAGGACCTGCATCGCCACCTTGAAGCCCTCGCCTTCTTCGCCGAGTCTGCACTCGGCAGGCACCCGCACGTCCTCAAATACCACATCACAAATATGTGCGCCCTGCTGACCCATTTTCCGCTCCGGGCGTCCCACCGAAATTCCCGGCGTCGCCGCCGGTACGATGAAGGCGGTGACACCCGAAGCCCCCCGCTTGTTGGGATCGGTACGGGCCAAGAGTGTGAACATGCGTGCGCGATTGGCATTGGTGATGTAGCGTTTGGTGCCGTTGACGACATAATGATCGCCATCGCGCCGGGCCTGCACCCTGAG
This sequence comes from Pseudomonadota bacterium, assembly GCA_021817355.1. The sequence goes on from JAKAVI010000109.1 coordinate 6,904, forward strand.
CGACGCCGCGTCCGAACCGGCACCGGGCTCGGTCAATGCGAAGCTCGCAACCACCTCGCCGCTGGCAAGCTTGGGCAGCCAGTTGCGCTTCTGTTTTTGGGTACCAAACATGACCACGCCTTGGCTGCCGATCCCGACATTGGTACCGATCACGGAACGAAAGGCCGGAGAGGTCTGACCAAGTTCGAACATGACCTTCACTTCCTCAGTCATGGAGAGGCCAAGACCGCCATATTCCTCTGGAACGGAAAGACCAAAAAGGCCAAGGCTGCGCATCTCGGCGATAATGTCGTCAGGCACCAGGTCGTCTTCAGCCACCTTGGCTTCGATCGGCACACAGCGCTCGGTCACGAAGCGGCGGACCGTGTCTATGAATTGCTGGAGGGTTTCAGCATCGAGCGCCATTTGAGGTCTCTCTTGAGTTGCAGAGTGCAAGTTTAGCCGATTTGTGCAGCAGGCCAATGCGGCGGATCTGTGCCCGCCACCCGCACGTGCGCAATGACCCCCGTGGCGATGGGCAGGGCAGGCGCGATGTGCGCGAACAAGGACGCAGCAGCAAGCCTGCCGCCTCTGCCCATCCGCCAGGGGCCTGGCGGGACATGTCCTGGGCACACAGGTTCCCTCCACCCGGCGCGGAGGGCTCGGGCCTTGTCCAGCAGCAAAGAGGCTTGGGTGCGCGGCAGAGCTATGGGATCTGACGGGGTGCTACGGTTAGGCTGGCGCCATTGCATCGTAGGTCGCAAAGGCCCATTTCAAGACGTCACCTCCGTTACGGCAAGGTTGCCCGCCCATCATGAAGCTTTCGGTTCTGGATCAGTCCCCCATCAGGATAGGCGGCACCGCCTCAGAGGCGCTCACCGAAACCATCGCCCTCGCCCGGGCCGCCGAGCGGCTTGGCTACCATCGTTACTGGGTGGCCGAACACCACAATTCCAACAGCTTTGCCGGATCGGCACCGGAAGTCCTCATCGCCAGGCTGGCCGCGGAGACCAGCCGGATCCGGATCGGGTCGGGTGGCGTGATGCTGATGCATTACAGTCCGCTAAAAGTCGCCGAACAGTTTCGCATGCTCGAAATCCTGGCACCGGGGCGCATCGATCTGGGCATCGGCCGGGCACCAGGTGCCGATGAGCGCACCAGCCGTGCGCTTCAGGCCGGGCCGCAATCCTTTGGCATCGACGCCTTTCCCAGCCAGGTCCATCTCCTCGGCCAATTGCTCGACGATGCCTCGGCGGGCTCGCCCTTGCCGGCGGACCACCCCTATCGCGGGATCCACGCCATGCCGCAGGGCAACAGTCGTCCGGAGCTTTGGCTCCTCGGCTCCGGCATGCATAGCGCCGTCTACGCGGCCGAATTCGGTCTGCCCTTCGCCCATGCGCATTTCATCAGCCCGGACGGCAGCCTGGAGGCTGTTGAGGCCTACCGCGCTCGCTTCAAACCCTCGGTGTGGTGCGCAGCCCCGCGCGTTGCCATGGGCGTCTCCGCACTTGCTGCGGATAGCGCCCAGGAGGCCGAGCGCCTTTCTGCTTCGCGTCAGCTGTGGGCAGTGCGCCTTTTCACCGGTCGTCCGATCGCCTTTCCCTCGCCGCAGGAGGCCCTTGCCTATGATTATGATGAGCGGGAACGGGCCATCCTCCAGAGCCTTGAGGGCCGGTCGGTGACCGGCACTGCAGCAAAGGTCAGAGACCAGCTTCTTGATCTTGCCGCACGCCATGGCGCCGACGAGTTGATCGTCGTGACCATTACCTACGACTTTGCGGCACGACTACGTTCCTACGAATTGCTTGCCGCAGCGTTCGCGGATGTGAATTGCGGCGCCCGCCCCAACGCTTAATGCAAAACGGCCTTCCCTCGGCGAGCCACACCGGCGGGGGCAATAGGCCTCAGGGCCAATGGCTGAGATCGACCCAGAGCATCTGCACTGCGGTATGGAATGGAATGTCACGAGCCCAGTGGCAGAAAACCGATGAGGGCTCCACTCATGGCGCTGGCGAGGGTTCCGGACACCAGCGCCCGCATGGCCAGCGACACCAGTTCCTGGCGCCGTTCCGGTATCATCGAACTCATGCCTGCAATCATGATGCCGACCGAGCCAAAATTGGCAAAACCGCACAGGGCATAAAGCAGGATAAGCCGTACCCTTGGGTCCAGAACGCCGCTTGGCAGTCGCGCCATGTCGACATAGGCGATGAATTCATTGAGTACGGTTTTGTCGCCCATCAGCGCACCGGCGGCCTTGGCTTCATGCCAGGGGATGCCGATCACATAGGCAAAAGGTGAAAACGCCCAGCCAAAAATCCGCTCCATCGAGAGCGGGGTGCCGCCAATGTCAGGAAGCGCCTGCAGGAGAATGTCAGTGAGATGGACAAGGGCCACAATCACAAGCAGCATCGCCACGATTGACAGCCACATGCGCAGTCCGTCTTCCGTGCCACGGGCAATCGCGTCCATACTCGAATGATAGGTCAGTCCTTCAGCGGCATTGGCCGGGGTCGATGGTGCGTCCGGCGGTACCATGATGCTGGCGATGATAATGGCGCCGGGCAAGGACAGCATCGAGGCAACGAGAATATGGCCAAGTGCCCCCGGCACCACTGGCCCCACGATAGTGGCGTAGAGCACGAACACTGTGCCGGCCACCGTAGCAAGGCCGACGGTGCAAAGAATGAACAGCTCGTTGCGCGTGAGTTTTGCCAGATAGGGCCGGATGAGCAGGGGCGCCTCGACCATCCCGATGAAGATGGTGGCGGCCGCACCCAGCCCCACCGCGCCGCCAATACCCATGATCTTGCGCAGGCCGAAGGACAGGCCATGGACCACGACGGACAATATGCGCCAGTACCACAACAGCGCCGCGAGCGCCGAGATCACGATCACCATGGGCAGAATGGCAAAGGCAAAGCTGGTGAGCCCCAGGGGATTGGTCACGGCAAATGGCGCCGTTCCGCCGCCGACATAGCCGAACACGAAGCCGGTTCCGGCCCGTGTCGCTTTCGTCAGCGCATCAACGACCCCATTCAGTCTGAGAAGCCCGGCCCGCGCCAGCGGCACCTTGAGCAGCAGAAGCGCAAGCGTGACCTGAATCCCAAGCCCTGTGGCCACGATGCGTACAGGAAAGGCGCGGCGGTTCTCGCTGAGGAGCCAGGCTATGAACAGAATCAGGCCGATGCCAATGCCGGCCCGCCAATGGTCCCAATCCAAAGCCCGCCCCCCCCCCGCGATCTCGTTCCGGCGCACCTTGCCATGCATCCTGCACCGCAGCGCCGGCACTTTGCACCCCCGCTCCCATCGGAGCATCCAGGCGCCTCCACCCTGAAGCAGGTCCCCGCCATGGCCTGGACACGGGACCTCGCTTCCTAACTGAGCATGCCATTATCCCCACGCCAATCGGCAGGCGGGATTAATAATGGGTTACGCATCCGCCACCGGCCGGGCTATATGCCGTGCGGGACCCTCTTGTCTGCACACCAATGTCCGAGCCCGCCAAGCCCGTCCGCGAAATCCGCGCCCTCACCGGCGCGCGCGCGCTGCCGCCACTTTTTCTCGTGCTTTATCACTATCACGAAGGTCACGGTTATCAGCACGTGCCCTGGTTCGATATCTTCGTGGCCAAAGGCTATCTGTGGGTCGAATTCTTCTTCGTCCTGTCCGGCTTCATCCTGACCTATGTCTATTTCTCGCGCTGGCAGAGCCTTTTCACCCTCAAGGGCTATGGCCAGTTTCTGCGCAATCGCCTGGCGCGGCTCTATCCGGTGCATCTGGCGATGATCATTGTGCTTGGGATCATGCTCGTGGTGATGCGGGCCCTTGCGCATGCCGGCGGCTATGTCTCGGTGTTCGATCTGCCGATTTACCATCCCGATATGAGCCTTCGGGCGCTGGCACTCAATCTTCTCCTGATTCAGGCCTGGCACGTCATGGGACATCTGAGCTGGAACGGGGTGGCCTGGTTCATCAGCGTCGAGTTCGCTTTGTGCCTTGCCTTCCCGATCTTTGCCTTTGCGGCACGTGGCAGCGTCGCACGCGCCCTGCTCCTGCTGGTATTGGGCTTCATCACACTGCGCAACCTGGCGCTCACCTCAGGTCACGGCCTTGATCTGACTTTCGACCTCGGCCTTGTGCGCGGGTTTGCCGATTTTGCCATCGGCGTGGCACTTGCCATGCTTCACCGCCACTTGAACCCAAAGCTCGCGCGTCTGCCGGATGCGGCGTTCACGCTCGCGCAGCTGCTCGTTTTCGGGACATTTTTTTACGTCATGTACCACACCGGATGGGCGCACAATCCAATGGATGTATGGGTTGCCGGAGCGATGACTTTGATCGTGGCCAGCCTTGCCTTTGATCGCGGTGCCCTTGCCCGCCTGTTCATGCGAAAGCCGCTGCAACGCCTCGGGGAATGGTCCTACGCCATCTACATGGGGCAGACGGCACTTCTCATGCTGCTGCGCTTCCTGCAGCAGCGAATCTACCCGCAGGAGCTGGTAACACATTATCGGCTGGTGCACGTCCTGGAGCCCACGCTGCTGGTGCCCGCCTGTGTCTTGTGGGGCTATGTGCTGTATCGGCTGGTGGAGAAGCCTGCCAATCGCTGGTTGCGCGGTCCAGCCGCACCCATACTGGCCCCGTCAGCCGAACGGGCGACTTGACCGGCTTGGGCTGGATCGTCCATCACTTCCTGCAGTCTATCGCATAGGAGTTCTGTCATGACCATTCGCTTCGACGGCAAAGTCGCCATCGTCACCGGTGCCGGCGGCGGACTTGGGCGCGCTCATGCCCTGGAATTGGCGCGCCGCGGCGCCAAGGTGGTGGTCAATGACCTGGGCGGCTCGGTGGATGGTACCGGTGGCAGCTCGGAGGCGGCCCAGAAGGTTGTGACCGAAATCAAGGCTGCGGGCGGTGAAGCCATTGCCAACGGCGCCTCGGTCACCGACGACGCTGGCGTCGCCCATCTGGTCAAGCAGACCATGGATACTTGGGGCCGCATCGACGTGCTCATCGCCAATGCCGGCATCCTGCGCGACAAGAGCTTCGCGAAGATGGAGCTCAAGGATTTTACCGCGGTGATGGATGTCCACGTCATGGGCAGCGTCAAGCCCTGCAAGGCAGTCTGGCAGA
>JAKAVI010000304.1 GCA_021817355.1 Pseudomonadota bacterium
AGATCGGGGTACACCGTGCCGCAGGCCTCAAGGGTCAATTGTTGATCCGTATTGCCTCGCCCCAAAGCCGCCTGTTCTAGTCCTGCGCCATCGTGTGACCCCACAGGGCCTTGCGGTTCTCGTGCCTGGCACGGGCGCTCTGGATTTGCCGCCACTCTGAACCCCGTGGCACAGAAAAACTATGACAGCCTCAAGTTGCGTCCAAACCTCGCCAGGATCTGCAGCGACAAGCTGGGCCCGGGCGATGCCACACGCTCAGTCTTGCGCACACTGACTAAGCGGTTCGCACCAATCCATGACCCACCGGCTGGAGCACAGCGCGGGCCTCCTTGTTCGCGGATGCTTATGCCCGGCGCCGGCCACCGTGGCGGGTACGCGCGAGCCGGGTTTTGCTGCCGACCGCACCGTGGTTGGGTTCCTCGGCGAAAAGCGAGATCAGCTGTTCCGTCATCGCTCCACCCAGCTGCTCGGCGTCAACAATGGTGACCGCCTTGCGGTAATAACGGGTGACATCATGCCCGATGCCAATCGCAGCAAGCTGCACGGGCGATTTTTCTTCGATGTCATGAATGACATTGCGCAGGTGGCGTTCGAGGTAATTACCTGCATTGACCGAAAGCGTGGAGTCATCGACCGGGGCGCCATCGGAAATCACCATCAGGATCTTGCGCTGTTCCGGACGTCCGATCAGCCTGCCATGCGCCCACATCAACGCCTCGCCGTCGATGTTTTCCTTGAGTAGCCCTTCACGCATCATCAAGCCAAGATTGCGCCGTGCCCTCCGCCAGGGTTCGTCAGAACCCTTGTAAACGATGTGCCGCAGATCGTTGAGGCGGCCGGGATGGGGCGCCTTGCCTTCGGTAATCCAGCGTTCGCGCGCCTGACCACCCTTCCACGCTCGGGTGGTAAAACCGAGAATCTCAGTTTTGACTGCGCAACGTTCTAGCGTGCGCGCCAGAATGTCGGCGCACATTGCTGCCACCATGATCGGGCGGCCACGCATCGATCCAGAATTGTCGAGCAGCAGGCTGACAATGGTATCGCGGAATTCCAGGTCCTTTTCGTGTTTGAACGAAAGTGGATACATCGGATCGATGATGATGCGGGGAAGGCGGGAAGAGTCCAGAATGCCTTCTTCGAGATCAAATTCCCAAGTCCGGTTTTGCTGGGCCATTAGCAGCCGCTGTAACTTATTGGCGAGCCGTGAGACCACGCCCTGAAGAGACTGCAGCTGCTGGTCGAGGAAGTTGCGCAGTCTTGTCAGTTCTTCGGCATCGCATAGCTCGGTGGCATGGACAATCTCGTCGAACTGGGTGGTGAAGATACGGTAGCCCCAGCTTTCCTGATCTGCAAAGGGTTGCTCCGGACGCCAGGGCTTGCTGCCTTCGTCGCTGTCAGACTGCTCGGCGAGGTCCTCTGCACTTTCGGCATCGCTTTCCGTCGTCAGTTCTTCGCCGTCCTCACCCTCGGCTTCGCGCATCTGTGCTTCGCCGGACTGGTCCTGGGCTTCGGCCTCAGCACCGTCTTGACCTTCGCCAGACTGTTCCGACTCGTCTGCGTCCGTGTCCCCTTCGCCTTCGCGCTCTTCGGCGAGTTCATCGCCAACCTTGAGGTCTCGCAGGATTGTTCGTGTCAGCTTGGCAAAAGCGGTCTGGTCGCGCATTGCGCCTTCCAGCCTGGTCAAGTCTGACCCCGCCCGTTCCTCGATAAATTCTCGCCACAGGTCGACGGCATGTCGCATGCTGTCCGGTGGGGGCTGGCCGGTCAGCTTCTCGCGCACGACAAGGCCGAGAGCATCCGCAAGTGGCACCTCGGCACGTTCGCGGGCCCGTGTGACCGGCTTTTGCTGATACCGGGCCTCGAGATTGGCGGCGAGATTGGCGCTGACCCCCTGCATGGCCAACGCTCCGATGGCCTCGACGCGGGCCTGCTCGGCAGCTTCAAAAAGTTCAGCAGCGTCGGTGCTCGCCGGACGAAAGCGGGCATGCACGCTGTCCTCGTGGTAGGCTTTGCGCAAGGCATAGGCATCGCCTGCACCACGAACGATAGCGATCTCTCCGGGCGGCAGGTTGCGCGACGGCAACGGTAGCCTTGCGCGATTGCCACGTAGCGACGGCGGTTCGGCTCCGAAGCTGACGTCCATCTCTGGTTCGCCAGCAAGGCTGCGCACGGCGGCTGCGACAGCACGCTTGAAAGGTTCTACGGGATTATCGCTATTCGCCATTCGCGCTTTATGCGACTAGGATTTTTGCCGCGCTCTCCGGCAGATCTTCACCAAAGCAACGTTGATAGAACTCAGCAACGCTGGCGCGCTCAAGTTCATCACATTTGTTCAGGAAGGTGAGACGGAAGGCAAATCCGAGATCACCAAATATCTGGGCATTTTCCGCCCAGGTGATGACCGTGCGCGGGCTCATCACGGTGGAAAGATCTCCGTTCATGAAAGCGTTGCGCGTCATGTCTGCTAGGCGCACCATGGCGCCTACGGTCTTGCGACCATCTGCTGTCGCATTATAGATAGGAACCTTCGCCAGAACGATCTCTACCTCTGCGTCGTGGTGGAGGTAATTGAGCGTGGCAACGATGCTCCAGCGATCCATCTGTCCCTGATTGATCTGTTGGGTACCGTGATAAAGGCCCGAGGTGTCACCAAGACCAATCGTATTGGTGGTGGCAAAAAGACGAAACGCCCTATGCGGGTGGATGACACGGTTCTGATCGAGCAGGGTCAGCTTGCCGGATACTTCCAGCACACGCTGGATCACAAACATCACATCGGGGCGACCGGCATCGTACTCGTCGAAAGTTAGTGCCACCGGATGCTGCAGGCACCATGGCAACAGTCCCTCACGGAACTCGGTGACCTGCTGTCCATTCTTGAGCACGATCGCATCCTTGCCGATGAGATCGATACGGCTGATATGGCTGTCCAGATTGATCCGGATGCACGGCCAGTTCAGGCGGCTGGCTACCTGCTCGATATGGGTTGACTTGCCTGTTCCGTGATAGCCTTGGATGAGGACGCGCCGATTATGGGCAAATCCCGCCAAAATCGCGAGCGTGGTTTCACGATCAAAGCGATAGGCAGGATCAATGTCCGGAACATATTCGCCATTGCGTGTGGAGAAGGCGGGTACCTGCAAATTGGCTTCGATGCCGAAGGTCTTGCGCACATCGACCGTGATGTCGGGCGCGGAGGCAGGATCGAGGCCCAAAGGCTCTGTGGACATATTGCGTCTTTCCGGATCCGAGGTAACGATGGTTTCGCCCTCTGCCGCCGACACGCAGGGACACAAAGGGCGCCGGCTCTAGGTCAGGCCGGCCGCGCGCAAAACGCCATAGGCCTTGATTACCTGTTTGAGACGCTCCTCGGCCCCCCGGTCGCCGCCATTGGCGTCAGGGTGGAACCGCTTCACTAGCTCCTTATACCGTGCCTTGATCTGGTGCAAGCTAGCACCAGCGTCAAGATTGAGTATCTCGAAGGCCCGCAGCTGGACCGCGGTAAACCTCCGCTCCGGCGGACGCACTGCTTCGGCGACGTCGTCAAAAACCCCGTAAGGGTCCTCGTAGCGCTCAGCCTCGGCTCCACTGCTTTGCCGTCCGCGTCCTCGCCCATCGATTTTCCAGGTCGGTCGGTGACCGGTCAGGGCGGCGACACGGAAGGCCTCGATCTGCGCATCGCTCATGCCGCGGAAATAGTCCCAACTTTCATTGTGCGCCCGGGCATGTTCAAGGCAGAACCACAGGTGTTCGTTCAGATTATCACGCGACTTGGGAACCTTGTGCGTACCTTCGTTGGGGCAGTCGGCGCGCGCGCAGCACCGCGGCGCGACCGGCTTTTGCGGACGGTCCGGTTTAATGCGAATATCGCGGCCAAAGCGCGGTCGGTAGTCGGTCGAAGCCATGTGCTAAATTATGGTATCGCCATGGTAAAAGACAAGAAAACGAAACACTTGACAGGCATTTTGCGGCACTGAAGGAGGCGGAAGTGGAAGTTGCAGCGGCGATCCGCGACAAATTGACAAGCGCTCTGAAACCCCTGCGGCTCGAGGTGATCGACGACAGTGCTCAGCACCTCGGTCATTCCGGCTCCCGTCCCGGTGGACAGAGCCATTTTACGGTCATCATCGTGTCACCACTGTTCGAGGGCTTGAGCCGGCTGGCGCGACAAAAGTTGGTATATGCCGCCCTCACGCAGGAACTCGCCGGGCCAGTCCATGCCCTGTCGATTACTGCGCGGACGCCGGACGAGGTGGCGTGACGCGGATTGCAGTAATTTGATTGCGTTGCCGGCGCAGGATTTCAAATTGGAAGCCGTAAAATGCGAAGCGCTGGCCGACCTCGGGGATCGCGCGGGCTTCATGAATGATAAGCCCCGCAAGTGTGGTGGCCTCTTCGTCAGGTAACGACCAGTCCAGGGCCCGATTGACCTCCCGAACCGGCATTGTCCCGTCGATATTGTAGGTGCCATCCGGCTGCGGGCGGATGCCGGGCGGCACGCGGACATCGGTTTCCTCAGGCATTTCCCCGATGATCTCGTTGAGGATGTCCTCAAGGGTCACGATACCTTGAATTGTGCCATATTCATCCACGACCAGGGCAAAGTGCGTGCGACGCTCGCGAAACGCCCGCAATTGAGCCTCGACACCGCGCGTGTCGGGAACGAACCAGGCGTCGTGCATCAGGCTCAGCAGATCGAATTCCTCAAGGCGGCCCTGCCGACGCACCAATTCGGCCATGACGTCCTTGGAATTGATGACACCGATTACATTGTCATTGGTTCCGCGCCAAACCGGAACACGCGTGTGATGGGCGTCCAGCAGAGCCTGCAAAAGCGTGTCCCGTGGCAGTTCTGCGTCCAGCATGGCGATGTTCTTGCGGTGAACCATGACATCGCCAACCTTGAGTTCACGCAGATCGAGAATGCCGCCGATCATGTCGCGATGCTCTCGTGCCATTGCACCTTCAATATGGTGAAGAGCCACGGCGCCACGTATTTCCTCGTGAGCCGGTACCATCGACGCGTTACCTTCCTGGCGTACCCCGAAGAGCGTCAGGACGCGCCAGACAAGCCATTGCACGGAACGCACTATTGGCCTGGCGATAGTCACAATGACACAGAGGATGCCGCCAACACGCAGTGCGAAGTGATCGGTGCGGGCAATGGCTAGGGTCTTGGGCAGGACTTCGGCAAAGATGAGGATGAGAATGGTCATCGTCGCGGTGGCCACAACGACGGCATTGGCGCCAAGCAGATGCCCGAGCATCCATGTGGCCAAAGACGAGAGCAGGATGTTGAAGAATGTATTGCCGAGGAGAATGGTTCCGATCAGATTCTCCTTGTCGGTGATGAGATGATTGACCGCGCGAGCGCGCTGCGACCCGTCCTTCTCCAGCTGGTGCATGCGGGCCCGGGAGACCGCGGTCAGGGCGGTTTCTGAACCGGAGAAAAATCCGGAAACCCCGAGCAGCAGTACGATGGCAAACGCAGTGCCCACAAGGGTTATCGTCATAAGTGGCTCCATCAGTCAGCCGAAAGTACCGCCAAGAGGTCGGCGGGTGGTACGTTCTGGGTGATAAAGGCCTCACCGATGCCACGCGCCAGCACGAAGGTGAGAGTTCCGGCATGGACCTTCTTGTCGTGGCTCATCAGCTGGATCAGGGTTTGCGCATCAACCTTTTGAGGGCCCAGTGCTGACAGTTCAGTAGGAAGTCCGATCGCGCCAAGATGCCGGCAAAGGCGATCTGCTTCGCGCTCTGGGGCGAGACCGAGGCGGACCGACAGGCGAAATGCGAGGACCATGCCGATCGCGATCGCTTCGCCATGCAGAAGCTGCGCGGAAAATCCACAGGCGGCCTCCAGCGCATGGCCAAAGGTATGCCCAAGGTTTAGCAGCGCGCGCTCGCCGCTCTCGCGCTCATCTCGAGCAACGATGGCCGCCTTCATGCGACAGGAATGGGCGACAGCATGGCTGAGTGCCGCCTGATCGCCGGAAAGGGCGTCCGCTCCATGCTCTTCGAGCCAGGCAAAAAACGCGGCATCGCCCAGTGCACCATATTTAACAACTTCGGCATATCCGGCCCTCATCTGGCGCGCCGGCAGGGTGGACAGGCTTGAAATATCGGCGATGACAAGACGGGGTTGATGAAACAGGCCAATGAGATTCTTGCCTTGGCCGGTATTGATTCCGGTCTTGCCGCCGACCGAGGAATCGACCTGGGCCAGAAGGGTGGTCGGAATCTGAACCACGGCCACGCCGCGTTTGAGAATGCCGGCCGCAAATCCCGCAAGGTCTCCGACAACCCCGCCGCCCAATGCGACTACAAGTCCACTGCGGTCCAATTCGAGATCGAGCAAGCTCTCGCACAATTGCGCCAGGCCCTCAAAACTCTTGCTCGCTTCGCCGGCCGGGACAATGACCGGGGCGGCGGTCAGCCCCGCAGACCGCAATCCCTCAAGCAGAACCGGCAAATGCAGCGCGGCCACATGCTCGTCGGTCACCACGGCAATGGTGCCCCTGGAGAGTGGTTTGATGAGTTCTGCGGCACGCAACAAAAGACCGGGACCGACCTCTATGTCATAGCTACGGGTCCCCAGATTTACGGAAATTGTCTCGCTCACATGTCCTCCACGATGCCGCGCGCAACGAGCGCGGCCAAAATGCGATTGACCTGGACCTGATGTGGTCCGTTTTCGGTTTCGACCTGGATATCGGCCTCACCGTAAAGGGGAGCGCGGGCTTCCAGAAGCCGGGTTAGGATGTCGTAGGGGTCGCCGTTGCGCAGCATGGGCCGGGTATCGCGCCGCCCCACGCGCTCGACGAGAACCGCAACTGGGGCCTTGATCCACACCGAGACCGCGCCTTGCTGGATCGCCGCGCGGATCTGGGCATCGGCGAAGGAGCCCCCCCCGGTTGCCAGCACCAAGGGGGGGAGTTCCAGGAGCCTTGCGATCACTTTGCGCTCGCAGCTGCGGAACGCGTCCTCACCATAGCGTTCGAAGATTTCGGTGACGGTGCAGCCAGCGGCGAGTTCAATTTCCGTATCGGAGTCGCGAAATGGGACCTTGAGCCGGGTGGCGAGCCGTCGCCCCAGAGAACTCTTGCCCACACCCATCATCCCGATCAGGGCGATCGTGCGCCTTAAACCGCTCATATTTCTGGCTTACACGGAGAGTAAGAAAGCTTCCAGCAGGACTTGCAATTCCACCCGTGTTTCCGTCAGAAAGAGGGAGCGTAGGGGTGGGGGCCGCTTCGCGTTTATCGCAAACCCTGGGTGAACACATGGCTTGGGCATTTCGCATTGGGCTCGGCGTTCTGTTTCTCGCAGTCATTGGGGCCGGCTTTCTGGCCTGGTACGCTGGCACGCTCACGCCGCCGCAGCGCGCCTACCATCAGGTGCTCACCCATGAACGGCGTTCACACTAAAGCGCTAACCGCCGCCATTTTGGCAGGTTGGCTGCTGGTTCCAGGGCTTGTCTGGGCGCAGGCGGCCACAGGAGCGCCCCAAACCCTGAGCGGTCCACCTCGGAACGCTCCAGTTGCGCCTCTCTCGGTCGGGCCCGCCACGCCACCGGCGCCCGTGGTGACGGTAAACCCGCTGGGCGCGGTCGAGGGGCCGCCAGCCGGCACTATCAGTGCGGAGCAGGGGGGGCTTGGATCATCCTTGTGGACCGGTGCTCCCAAGCTGGAAGCCGAAGCACTTCTGGACAGGCTTCCCATCGCCACCACCATCGCGCCGCTGCGGGCGTTGGCGCGCAGGCTTCTTCTCACCACGGCCGCAGCACCGACTGGACAGGCACCGCACGCCTTCGTCACGGTGCGCCTGCGCCGCCTGCTCGATGCGGGGTTACTGGGCGACGCAGGGGCTCTGGCTCTCGTCGCCGAAGTCCCCCATGACCCGGATTTCGACCGCGCCCGCGCCGACGCGCTGCTTTATGCCAATCAGGCCCAAGCCGTGTGCGGTCCTGATACCGCCCGCCGCCTCCGCAGTTCCCGGCCGTTCTGGATTCGGCTTCGGGCCTATTGCTACAGCGTCCAGGACAATCAGCCGGCTGCGCAGCTGACGCTCTCGGTCATGCAAGCACAAGGGCTTGGGGATCCTGGCTTTACTAGCCTGCTTGCAGGTCTGAGCCGGCGTTCTGTCCCTATGCCCAAAAAGATTGTGAACGCCGACTCGCTTACCGTGTTCCTGCTGCGGCAGAACGGTTTGCCAGTTCCCCTCGACCTCGGCGAGGAGTTGGGTACGCCCGGACTTCTGCTGGCGGCACGGTCGAGGAAGAACCCACCCCGCGACCGTATCGCTGCAGCGGAACGCGTGGTGCGTACCGGCGCGTTGTCCGTATCTGAGCTGCGTGCCATTGCCGATGCGCAGACCTTCACGGCGTATCAGCTGGCCACGGAGCATGCCCAGGTTCTGCAGATGCCATTTCTGGAAGGCCAGGCCCTTCTGCGCCGCGCGGTGGAGAAAGCCTCAGAAGAGGCCCAGCCTGCATTGATCTATGAGGCCCTTGCCACAGCCCGCAAACAGGACCTCATGGGAATTGCTGCGGACCTCGAAGAGGGCGCGCTCATGGGTGTTACGCCGACCGCAAGTGACCGCAGGATGACCGACCTGTTTGCGCGCGCCTTGATGTTGACGGGCAATGTCGAGAGGGCGGCCCAGTGGGCGGCAACCCTTGATCCCGCTCATCGGGGCGATACCCCTTTGTGGGCACGTCTTTACGCCTGCCTTGATCTGATTGCTCCGGCAACTGTTGCGCCAGGCCAACGCGCCACCATGCTCGCCGAGCTGCGTCGTGAACTGGTGCAAGGAGCTCCGGGACAACGTTTTGCTGCCCTGGCACTTGGCCTCTTCGGTGTACTGAAGGAGCCCCTGCCGCCTAGGGTGGCACTTGCAGCAAAGCGCGCCCTCGCAACCAGCTGGCCGGGACGGCGGCCGGGCAGGGCCTATATGCGCAAGCTCGCCGACGCCATGCACGCTTCCCGACAGCGTGGTGTTGCCATCGCCTTCATCCTCGACGCGCTGGGCGCTGAAGGCCCGGGTGATTTGACCCCCAAGGCATGTGTTTGGCTTGTTGGAGACCTTGTGCGCGAACATTTGAACGCAGACGCGCGCGCCATTGGGGGGGCTGCTCTCTTGAATTACCGGGCGCCGCGCCTGGAGGGGGCGGCCCGGCGGGCCAAAGGGGCAGCCGCGCTGTGAGCCCGCGCGCTCCTGCTTTACAGAATGCCGCGCTGATCGAAGCCTTTCTCGACATGATGGGATCTGAACGAGGTGCCAGCAGTAATACCATCGCGGCCTACCGGCGCGATCTGATGGATCTGGCTCAGACCCTTGATCTGGCAAAAGCACCGCGCGCGGCGCTGCGCGAGGTTCTGGAACGCTTTGGCAGGGCCGGATTTGCGCCCTCTACGCAGGCTCGCAAACTGTCAGCGTTCAGACAGTTTTTTGGCTTTCTCTATCAGGAAGGAATCCGCATTGAGGATCCAACTTCGATCCTCGATGCCCCCAAGATGGTGCGCCCGCTGCCCAAAGTGTTGAGCGCCGATGAGGTGCGTCGATTGCTTGAGTGCGCTGAGGCGCAGGCGGCCCGTGAGGCGCAGGGCCGCCGTCTGTTGGCGATGGTCGAAATCCTTTACGCCGCGGGATTGCGCGTGTCCGAGCTGGTCAGCCTCCCGCTTGCCGCGGCCAAGGCCCGCGACGGGGTGATTCTGGTGCGTGGCAAAGGGGGCAAGGAGCGGTTGGTGCCTCTCAACGGCCATGCTCGGGACGCAATCGCAAGCTGGCTCGAAGTGAGGCCGCAATTCCTTGCCAAGGGTGAGAAACAAAGTCCTTATCTGTTTCCCTCCCATGGCACGGAGGGGCATATCACCCGCCGGGCCTGCCACAAACTGCTCAAGCAGCTGGCTCTCAAGTCAGGCATTGATCCCGACAAACTCAGTCCGCATGTGCTACGTCATGCCTTCGCCACCCACCTGGTGGAAGGCGGCGCGGATCTTCGGAGCGTGCAGACCATGCTGGGTCACGCTGATATTGCAACAACCCAGATCTACACTCATGTGGCAAGCGGGCGTCTTGTGCACGTCGTCCAGTCCGCGCATCCCCTGGCGCGGCGCGGGAGCGCAAAGCGCGACAAAGGACCAAAACAGCCATCTTGATCTATAGCGCCAAGGTTCTAGGCTGCCACGCTGCTGCAGAGGAGCCAGGTCCCGTGTCGTTTACCCCAGTGATCCGCCGTACGCCGCCACGACTTTATCGATCGAAGCTGTTCGTGCCCGGCTCACGTCCGCAATTGTTTGCGAAAGCTGCGGCGAGCGCCGCCGATGTGGTGTGCCTTGACCTGGAAGATGCGGTGGCTCCTGCGGACAAGGACAAAGCCCGCGGCAACCTCGTCGAGGCACTTCATGATGTAGACTTCGGTCGCAAACTTGTCAGCGTGCGTATCAATGGCCTCGATACGCATTGGTGTTACCGAGACGTGCTGGCGTTGATTGAAAAGGGAGGTGAGCGCCTGGACGCGATCATGATTCCAAAAGTTGGTTGTGCTGCTGACGTTTACGCGATTGACATGCTGGTCACACAGGCCAGCGCCGCGGTTGGAAGAAGAAAGCAGATCGGGCTTGAGGTGATCATCGAAACCGCACTCGGCCTTGGTAATATTGACGAGATCGCAGGTGCATCTGCCCGTCTTGAAAGCCTGCATTTTGGCTCGGCGGATTACGCGGCGTCGCAGGGCATGCGCACCACCAATATCGGTGGCGGCAATGCCGATTATGTGATGCTGACCGACGGTCCAGATGATGGACAACGGGAACGGCACTGGAACGATCTTTGGCACTATCCGCTGTTTCGAATGTGTCAGGCAGCGCGGGCCCACGGACTGGTTCCGATTGATGGACCGTTTGGTGACTATTCTGATGCCGATGGTTTTCGCGCCCAGGCTATGCGGACCGCAATCCTGGGCTGTGAAGGCAAGTGGGCTATCCATCCGAACCAGGTGGCGCTCGCCAATGAGATCTTTACGCCGCCGCAAAAGGAGGTCGCGCGCGCAAAGGCCATTCTTGCGGCGATGAAAGAGGCCCAGGACAAAGGCCTTGGCGCTGCCACCCTCAACGGCGTTTTGATTGATGCTGCGTCCATTCGTCAGGCCCAGGTCATTGTGGAGCAAATGGTGATGATTGCCGGGCAGGCGGCGGTCTGAACCTCGGGAAACGCGTCGGTCCACGCGCCTTTGGCTTGCACCTAAGGAGCGGGCAGAGCCAGGGCGCCAGATCTGGCAAATGACGGGGAAAGCTGACAGTGGAGCTCTCTGGGCGATGGCCCCTCGCTGTTCTTGGGGGCGACCGCAGACGGGTGCCGCTGGCGCTGTGATTGGCTCTAAGGGATTGAAATCAGTATATATTACTTTTAGCGGGGGCTCCCAAGGTGAGGTCGCGCCGTCTTCGTTGACATTGGCTGGTCCGCGGGCCACTTTCCGCCGCATTTTCCGCGTGCCGAGCAGAACGGAATTTCTTAGCAAAGATGCACGTTTATCTGGACTTTGAACGCCCGATCGCCGAGCTCGAGGGTAAAATCGTCGAGCTGCGGCAGCTCGCCGAGCAAGACCCGTCGATGAAAATCGAGGACGAGGTTGGCCGCCTGCAGGCCAAGGTCTCGAGCCTGATTAAGGAGACCTATGCCAAGCTGTCGCCATGGCAGAAGGCCCTGGTTGCGCGCCACCCGGCGCGGCCACATTTTTCGGACTATCTGCGAGGGTTGATCGACGAGTTCACGCCTTTGGCCGGTGATCGCCTGTTCGGCGAGGACCAGGCCGTGATGGCAGGTCTAGGGCGCTTTCGCGGTCAGGCTGTGGCTGTGCTTGGCCATGAAAAGGGGAACGATACCCAGTCGCGCCTGAAGCACAATTTCGGCATGGCCATGCCGGAAGGATACCGCAAGGCCGTGCGTCTGTTCGATCTGGCAGAGCGCTTTGCTCTGCCGGTGCTTTCCTTCGTCGACA
>JAKAVI010000171.1 GCA_021817355.1 Pseudomonadota bacterium
GCTGGCTTCAATCCGTCAATTGCCAGACGACTGGCGGGTATGGACAGGACCGGGAGCCGCGCGAGATCGGGCGCTTGGGGCAGTGGCTTGGCGTGATAGACGGCACAGCCGCAAAGAAGCGCCGCACATCCTGCCACCACCGCAAATACATGGGTCGGCAGACCCCTGACAGGGGAAATATTACGCCACCGACTTGTGAGAAGGATGTGAGGACGGGTCATGTGGCCGGTCGCCGTGTGAGCTGTCTGCGCCGCCAATACAGGTAAAGAGCAGGAATGAGGTTTGTGCTGCGCACGGCGCTCCAGGCAATTCCGCCCATGATCACGACCGCAAGACCTTGTTCAGGAGCCGCGCCCTGACCAATCCCGAATGCGGTGGGTAGCATACCGAGGATGGCGGTCACGGCGGTGAGAACAATCGGACGAAACCGCACCGCAATGGCTTCACGTACAGCGTCCTCCAGAGCCATGCCCGCGACTTCGTTCTGTCGGGCCCGGTCAAGAAGCACGATGCTGTGACGTAGTCCGATCCCGATCAGCGTCAGAAAGCCGATGATACCTGTCGCGTTCAGTCCGACCCCGCTCACGATGAGGGCAATGGTGCCTCCGGTAACGGCGAGCGGGATCTCAAGGAGGAGAATTCCGGGAATCAATAGACCCTCGAATTGCAGGACAAGCAGTCCAAGCATGAGGACAAAGGCTGCGGCCGCGGCCAAAAGCAAACCCAGTGCGGCCCGTTCGAGCTGACCGTATAGACCACCGTAGGTGATGCGGTAACCGGGCGGCAGCTTGAGCCCCTCAAGGGCACGGCGGGCGGCAGTAATCGTGCTCGCAAAGGATCCATCAGGCGTCGCCATTATATCCAGCGCCCGCGCCCCCGCGATGTGACGGATCTGATTGGGAGTTTCGACAAGTTTCAGTCGGGCGAGTTGGTCAAGCGGTGTCCAGCCATGGGTGCGGATCGGCAGATGCGAGAGCGCGGAAATGGAGATCTGAGGCGCCGCAGCCAGACGCATGTAGAGATAAAGGGGAACATTGCCCTCTGGCACTTCGCCGAGGACCTGGCCATTAAGGAGCGGATCGAGCTGGGCATAAAGCGCTGCCGGTGTGAGCCCATAATGCGCCAGGGCCTGATCGGAAGGGGTGATCTGCAATTGCGTGATCGGATAGCCATCACTGTCGAAGATATCCGAGAGCGCCGGTACTGTGCGCAGGCGCGCAGCGACCTTTTTGGCCGTGGCACGAAGCGTGCGTACGCGGGCACCAAAAATGTGGATTACGAAAGGTTGGGGCAGTCCTGAAAGACTTTCGCCAAGGCGTTCTACAGTTGGCGTATCTACCGAAAGCTGAACGCCGGAAAGGCGCGATTCACGCTTGATGCGCTGCCCGATCTGATCAAGAGCATTTACGCTGACGCCGCGGCGTAACAGTACCTGGATCTCGCCGGCATTTGAAGGCTCGGTGTACGTGGTGCTGGCAGACGAGCCGATCCGGGCATAGACATGCGCCACCGCTGGATCCGCAAGGAGCCGGCTGGTCATCTCACCGACCGCGGTGCGAGTGTCAAGTAGCGAACTTCCTGGGGGCAAGGAGAATGACTCAAGCAGCACGCCCTCATTGGGCAGAGGCAGAAAATTGATGGGAACAAGCAGGAGACCAACGAGGCTTGCAAGAAGCACGCCAAAGGTGATGGCCAAAGAAAGCCGAGGCCGCCTGGACACAAAGTGAAAAAGTCTCTCATTGTAGTGGCGAGCCCATTCCAGAACGCGGTGTCCACTGCTTGTTCCAGAGCCTGCACGGGCACCGATAAAGCCAAGACCAAGAGGGATGAAGGAAAGAGAGACCAGGAGTGAGGCGAGAAGCGCAAAGCTCATCGCCAGCGAGAAGGGTACGAAGAAAAGACCGACCAGCCCACCGACAAAGAGCAGCGGCACGTAGATGGCGACATTACTCAGCGTGCCGGTGATATCTGGAATAATGATCCGCTTTACACCCCGAAAAATTCCCGGCCAGTGGCCATCGCCTGTCTCCCATTGATGATAGATGCTCTCAAGGACGATGATTGCGTCATCGGCGAGAAGTCCTACGGCAACGGTCAAGGCACCAAGCGTCATCAGGTTAAGGTCTTGCCCCGTGGCGTAGAGCGCCGCAGTTGTAAGAGCCAGTGTGAGGGGAATGCTGAAGGCGAGCACCCAGATTCCGCGGCCAGCTCCAAGTACCCAGAACAGCACCGCGATCGCCAGCGCCATGCCAATGAAAAGGTTACGTCCCAGGTCAGTGGCGACGAGATGCACGATATGGCCCTGATCATAGATGCGCACCCAGCGCACTCCATGAGGGAGCTGATCAAGCGTCTTATTGATCGTCGCCCGCACGGCCCTCGTAACGTCGATGGTCGCCGCACCGGGCTGCTTGATGACGGTCAGTGCCACACTGGGCCGGCCATCAAGCGCCACCGCATTGCGGGTCGGGACCGCGGCGCGCACCACGCGGGCCAGGGCACGCAGGGGTATGGGACCATCGGGTCCTGGAACGGCGATGGCTGCGACCTGTCTCACATGGACAGGAAGGTGCCGAGCCTCAATCAGTATATCGTTGTGACCCTCGCGGATGTAGCCGGAGGGTTTGAGCAATATGTCGTTGCGAACGGCTGCGGCGATGGCGCTCGCTGACACCCCGTAGCGCCTGAGTTCCCCAAGCTCAGGTTGAATCCAGAGCGCTTCGTCGCCGGCACCGTACACGTTGACGTATTGCACGCCCTGCAAAGCCCGCAAGGCCGGCGCCACGTTGGTTTCGACCGCCCGCTGAACTTCAGCGGGCGCGATGCCTGCCGGGATCTCGGCGGTGTAGTCCGCCACTTCATTGATGGCATTGCCCATTATTTGCGCCAGCGGATTGGCGGCTGGCGGCAATTGTCCACGTGCGCGATCGATCGCGCCATTGACCGCCTGCAAGTCGATGGTCGCGGAGGTACCCTTACGAAAGCGTACATAGATCTCGGCGACGCCATTACCCATCGTCGAGCGCACGCTTTGCAGCTCGGGAAGTGTCAGGATCTGGCCTTCCAGCGGATAGACAACGAGGTTTTCAAGTTCGCTCGCGGTCGTTCCGGGCAGATGCACGATGACACTGATTTGCGGAAAGTCGAACTGCGGCAGGACCTCGACCGGAACCTTGACGCAGGCGTAGATGGCCCAGCTGATGACAACGCCGAAGAGCAGAACCCAGAAAAGCGGACGGGTCAGGAAGACGGGCAAGCGGGGGGGTGAAGAGGACATGTGGCTAGTCGGGCGGCGTATAGCGCTGCGCGATGTCCTGGTGGAAGGCCAGATACGCGTTTTGGACGAGGACCCTTGTGCCGGGGGTAAGTCCCTGTGCTATCAGTGTCATCCAGCCGTGCGCGGGGCCCGGCAGAACTGCTTGCCGGCGTTCGCCTTTTGGCGTCAGGACCATAACCCACCACCGCGCGCGATCGAGGATGAGGGCTTGGCTCGGCACTGCAACCATGCGGCGCATTGGCCCATCGAGCTTGACCTTGCCCCATAGACCGCTGCGCCAGGAGCCCTGCGAAGCTGGAGTCTGGCCAGGTGGTGACACAGGAACAAGAACGACCACCTCGCCGCCATCGGGGGCGAGCGACGTGGCAACAGTCCGCACACGTACAGCGATTGGCGCACCGGACACCGGCTTAAAGCGTCCGGTCATGCCCGGGTGAATGGCCAGCGCATCTTTTCCGTAATAGGTCGCCCTGAGCCACAGCTGACCGGTCTGCAGACTGAGAATGCGCTGGCCCGCAAACACCCGCTCGCCGTCGGCGACATCGACCGTCAGCACTTCACCTCTGGCAGGCGCGCGCAGCGTCAGTGTGGCGCGTGCCACCATGAGACGACCACGTGCTGCCTCATAGGCAGTTTCTGCCATCGCAACACGCTGACGTGTCACGAGGTGAGCTTTTTGTTTGAACCTGTCGGCGGCAAGTGCGATCGCGGCCGCACGAAGGGCACTGCGATCTCTGGCGAGCAGGCTTTGCGCCTGCACACCGCCGAGAACAGCAAGCACCTGACCTCTTTTGACATCTTCACCGGGTAGTACCAGCTGCTCCACGACACCGGCCTCAATTGCAGACACGGCACTGACCGCGATCGGCCCAACCTCACCATAGGAGGAAAAGCTTTCCTGTACCTGCTGGGCGCGGACAGTCACGCCCAGCGCCCCGCGCGAGTTGTGATCCTGTGCATCATTGTGTGCGGAGGCCGGATGCCCACAGAGCAGGAAAGCCGCCGCGAGCGCCGCAGCGTGTAATGAGCCCGGCCTTCTCACGTTGTTAAGGCCAGAAGGTCCCGCAGCACGGGCGCGCCATAACATGCGCCGATGAGAGCTGCGAGCAGAAGAACCGGTACCAGGAGAAGGACCGCAGACTGGAACGACAGCCCCGGACCTGCTGCGGACTGGCCATTTTGTGGCAGTGGCGCGAGCAGGCGCGTGACTCGCTCTTGCAGCACGCGCCCGTCGCCGAAGAGACGGGCATGAGCAAAATGAGTTCCCCGCCACGCGGCGCGCTCCTTCACTGGCAGCTGGCGTGCAAAACGGATCGACGCCATGACCGCAGCGGCCAGATCGGCTCCATCTGTGCCCTGCTGGCGCGCTTCTTCATCGCGTGCAAGCTCGAGCGCAACGAGCCATGTGGTGAAGCGCTGTTGTGCCGACGGCCATGGCCACTGCAGATCGCTGATGAGTTGGGCAAGCCAGATCCGCAACGGATCACGATGGCCAGCATGGGCGCGCTCATGCGCCAACGCCGCGCGAATCAGCTGATCGTCGAGCTCTCTGGCCAGAAATGGGGAGAACAGGGTCTGCGGCTGAAGCAGGCCAATGGTCGACACGCCGCTGTCCGGCGACGGGCGCAACAGCGCCCAGCCCGCCCGGACCAGGGCCCGCCCAAAAATAAACGCGAATGGCAGCCATACACCATAGAGCGTCCACACCCCCAAGCGGTCACGCACAGGATCAAGCTGTGTCATGGCCCAGCCGCCAAGCCAGGCGGCGATGATGAGTGCTGGCACAACGGGAGACCACAGTCTGAGCCATGCCCGCCGCTCCAGCGCGCGGCCGCTCATGTTGCCGGGAGATGGTGCCGGAATCCACGCCACAGCGTGTAGCGCCAAACCACCCAGCAGCATGATGAGCAGGAGCAGGAGCCATTCACGTTCCATGCTTGGACCTCCGGCGCGCCGCGACCGCCTGCTCAAGGGCATCAAGCAAATCCGGATCGACAGCATCAACCGCTTCGACGAGCGTCGCCACGGCGGTACGCGGCGCCGGCCCGAGCAGACGGGTTACGAGATTGCGGGCACGGGCGCGTTCCACCGCCTCGCGTGCGATGCGTGGCTGATAAAGGAATGCATTGCCCTTGCGGCGCCGGCGGACGAGACCCTTCTCGCGCAGGCGGTCCACTACTTTTGCCGTCGTGGTGTAGACAAGGCCTTCGGGCACCCCCAGCCGCTCATGCAGCTGCCTGACCGAGGCACTGCCCAAACGCCAGAGTTCACTCAACACAGCGTATTCGAGTTCATCAGATGGCAAGCGGAAGAGGGGTTCGGGTTCGATCAAAATTTACGACCTCCGTCGTAAATAGAACCTACGACCGCTGTCGTGGGATTGCAAGGCCGGCACCCCCGAAGGAAGGAGGGCTGCAAAAAGACCTGTCCGCCGCAAAATCTGACCGAACGCCGTCGCTGGTGCCGCAAAATCGCGCTTGTCCAGGCAAAATCCCTAGCCGGTATTTGCCCAAGGCTGGAGCGCAATATTGTGAATTCGGCGTGAGAATTCGGCGTGAGAATGAAGACAGCCGGGCGGACAGGGCGGTGGCGAAGGCGCGACAGAGGCGCCGCCTTGCCGTGATCCCTGGGGACTTATAAGTTGCCAGGGCGGCGGCAAAGGATGCACATTTGGAGCAGGACTGGCCGCTGCGGTGAGGAAACCGCGCGGGCATGTCCGTCGCTACGATCATTGATTTCGTACGTGCGCATCAAGAATTTGCCTACGGCCTGGTGCTCTTTTCCGCCCTCGCTGAAGCCCTGCCCCTGATTGGCGTGATCTTTCCGGGCGAGACCATCGTCCTTGCCATCAGTGCGCTGGCGGCGACGGGAGCCGTGCAGCTTCTGCCACTGCTTGTGGTCACGACCCTGGGGGCGATCGCCGGGGATGGCATCTCCTATTGGCTGGGCCGTCATTACCACCACTCAATTGTCGAGACCTGGCCACTCTCGCGCTATCCGGGTCTGATTGCGCGCGGGGAAGACTTTTTTCGGCGTCATGGCGGGAAAAGCATATTCATTGCCCGCTTCACCCCGGGGGTTCGCGCCATCGTGCCGCTGATCGCCGGCACGCTCTCAATGTCGCCTACGCGGTTCTACCTTCTCAATATCCTTTCTGCCCTCCTCTGGGGTCTGACGCATGTGCTTGCCGGTGCCGCGGTCGGTGCCTCCCTGGTTCTCGCTGGAGCAGTGGCTGGCCGCCTCATGATCTTCATGATTGTGCTGATCGTGCTTGCTACTTCCCTCGTCTGGGCGATCCGCGCTGCGGTACGGCGCCTGCCTGCACTCCTCGCCGCCGCCCAGACACTGCTGCGGCGGTGGGCGCAAAGACAGAATAGCTGGCTTGGCCGCCAGCTCATGTCGGTCCTTGACCCGACGCGCAAGGAATTGCCCGGCCTTGCCCTTCTTGGTGCCCTCCTTGTGGGCAGCCTTTGGGTGTTCATGGGGGTTGTCCAAGATGTTCTTGCTGGCGATCCACTGGTGCGGGCCGATATGGCGGTGTTCCAGCTGTTGCAGGATCTGAGAACGGGCTGGGCCGACAAAGCTATGGTCGCGATCACCGAGCTGGGCGATCCGGCAGTGATCATTGCCGTTACACTCGCCACGCTAATGTGGCTGGCCTGGCGCCGCAATTGGCGTGGGGTCAGTTACGAACTGGCCGCGGTGGCAGTCGCAAGCCTGTTCACGAGCTTGCTCAAGGTCACCCTGCATCAGCCGCGCCCACCGGCGTTTCATCCGGAAGCTGCTGACTTTTCTTTTCCCAGCGGACATACCGCGGTCAGCATGGCGCTTTATGGCTTTCTGGCCATCATCGTGGCTTGGGAGGCGCCCCGCCGCTGGCAGCTTGCCATTGCGACCGGCGCAGGCCTTCTCATTGCAGCCATTGCCTTCTCGCGTCTATATCTTGGCGCGCACTGGCTGTCGGATGTCCTCGCTGGACTTGCCTTCGGTCTGGCATGGGCCAGCCTGCTCGCTATTGCCTATCTGCGTCGCTCCCCGCCACGCGTCAGTGCTGCAGGCCTCGGTACAACCGCAGTGGCGAGCCTTTTAATCATGGGTACACTTCACGTTGAGCGCAACCATACCGTCGATATGGAGCGCTACGCGGTACGGGCCCGTATAGAAACCATGACTGTGGCATACTGGTGGTCGAAGGGCTGGCGGACGCTTCCCGCCCGCCGCATCGACCTCATTGGCGGACTTGAGGAGCCGCTGACGTTTCAGTGGGCCGGAAAGATCAGCAATCTGAAGCGGGCGCTGTCTGCGCGTGGCTGGGTTTCACCTGTTTCCTGGTCGCTCCAATCGGGTCTTTTCTGGCTGCTGCCCCATGCTGCGGTGATGGACCTGCCTGTTCTGCCTCACCTTGAAAATGGCCACCAGGAGAGACTGGTCCTCGTTCACACGGTCGCTGGCGATGGTGTGGACAGGCGCCTGGTGCTGCGTCTGTGGCGGTCCAATGTAAAATTGGATCCTTCAGGGACTGGCGCAACGCCGCTCTGGATCGGCACCGTCATTGAGGAACACAGCCGGCGAATCGGAACCCTCCTCACGATCCTGCGTGAAGTGCCAAACTATGATGGGCCGCGCCAGGCTCTTGCCACGGCGCTCAAGCTTCATCGCCTGGCCATGCGCGGACCCAGTTTCCAGCAAGCGGGCTGGGACGGAGGCGTTCTTCTGGGACCGCAGCCTCAGGGCACAGACGCCGCTGCGCAGTCCCCAAACCCGCTGGGCGGACCTCGCCCGAGCCTCTCTGGTGGAATCAGACACCAGGCTCAGAGCCCTTCCTTGCGGCATTGAGGAGTAATCGGGAGTTTCCACAAGCCAGATCCAAACGGCGCTGGAGCTATCCGACCATCCTTTTACGTCCGCCGGAAAGAGGCTTTACCGCGCTGCGAACAGCATTCTCATCAAAAAACGCCGCGATATCGACCTCAAGGGCGCAAGCCAGCTTCTCCAGAACTGCCACCGTGGGGTTTTCGAGTTCCCGTTCCAGCCGGCTGACATAGGTCCGGTCGATTGCCGCATCGACTGCAAGCGCCTCCTGGGAAAGCCCCCTGCCGACGCGTAACCGACGGATATTTCGTGCTACCACAACCTGCGCTCGCATGGCCCAAAGCCAACAGGGTGTGGTGTCTTAAACCACGGACTATTGTGCTAGTATTCGGAGTTGTTACGGCAACAGACAGGTTTGGGAGGCTGAATTGTCAGGTTTTTCCGGCGCGCGCGGGGCGCAGAAGTTCCACGGGGCTGACACCAAGGCCTTGCGCCAGCTCAAAAAGGGTGACGACAGTAGGATTTCGGTGTCCCTGCTCAAGGCCACTGATATATTGCTGGGAAAATCCGGTGATCTCGGCAAATTGCTCTTGGGTCAGGCCCTTTTCCAGCCTAATCCCGCGTACGTTCCGTCCGACCAGTACCCGCATATCCATGACTGCCAACAAATGCGGATTACATAATTTAAGTTTATCAACTATAATAGGTGAATTGCAGGAAGAAAGTCGCCAAGATGCCAGAAAAGTCTCGCACCGGCCAAACACGCTCATCTGCTCGCGCAAAGGAGCTCGTACCCTGGTCGGACACTGTCACCGCCTACGACATGGAGCACCTGTTCCTTTACGCGCGTCTTTTGGACGAAGCTGCCCAAGGAGCCAGCGAAGCGGAAATGATCCGTGACGTTTTAGAGCTAGAGCCAGGGGCGAAGAGAGCTGCAAAAAGCCTGCAGCAGCATTTGGCGCGTGCCAAATGGATGCGCGAAAACGGCTATGCCCAGATGTTGTCGCAGCCCAAGTCCGAAAAAACCTGACGCTGGTCTCAGCTCCCTCGGACAGTGGGCGGCAAGAAACGTCTGGATCGATGATGCGCCTTGAGCGTTCTGACGTTAGCGTTCCTGTGGCTTGATCGAAGGTTGACCGCAGGCAAGCTTCCGTCACGCCATGTTGAACACACATGCTTTGAGGCGAACTGTGGCGGTCGGTCACCCGCCGGGAAGGGCCAAAGCTGAATGGATGTCGGCACAGCTCCGGCGCGCGGCTCTGGAAGCTTTAACGACATCTGCCATATCCTCGCCATAGGTTTGTCGTACCTTCCCACTCGACATTTGGCGCGAGCAGGCGTCCAAAGTTCGCCGTCTAACTCCACTTCAGGATCGGTGCAGCGGAAGATCGGATGGATGCCCGGCACCGGTACGCATCAGTGACCAAAGGACATGAGCAGAGGATGACCATTGAACTGACAGCTCCGGCGACGCCGGAGGTAATACTGGCTCACCCCTGAAGCGCCGAACGCCATGGATCAGTTGTGCCCGCCATCCTCAACCCCTCCTGACGGCCGTGAGGCGCCTCTGGCGCCGGGAGCTACCGGCGCTCCCATTTCACCGTCCGCGCATCCGTTTCAGGGCTTTCGTCTCTGGCTGCTCGGCCTGATAGCCACCATCATCAGCGCCACCATCTCCTTCATCTGGATCGACGGACCTGTCGCCCGCCATTTTGCCTTCAATGCCGACCGCTTTGGTATGATTAATGCCGGCTTCAGTGGCATAGTCCTCCTGATTTTCGAAACTGCCGTCGTGACCTTTCTGCTGGTACGGCGCATGGTGCGCGGCCAACTGGCACCATTGGGCAAGGCCATCGTTGTTGCCGGCGTTGCCTCCATGTGCGCCTATCTCCTCAACGAAGCGATCTTCAAATTCCTGTTTGGGATTCCGAGCCCAACGGAAATGCTGTTTCAGAGCGCCCCACATGCCCTTCACTTTCTTTCCGGAAATCCCGAAGATGGATTTCCATCTGGGCACATGATGCTATCTGGCGCCTTCGCCGGCGCCTTGATGCGATTTTATCCGCGTATCCGGGGACGCCTCTTTGCCCTGCTTGGCGTTGGCGCTCTCATCCTGGTCTGGGGCGACTGGCACTTTGTCAGCGACGTCATCGCGGGCACCTTTCTTGGCATCACTATCGGCCTTCTTATCGCCGCGCCCCGCACAGTAGCCATCGCCTCCGGCCTTGCCCTCCGCACCGGACTTCTCAGGCGGCGAGTGGCCTGAGCGGTGATGGACCTGCCCCAGAACAGGTCACGCCCAAAGCTCCTTTTATCCAAATGTAATGAAATACAGTTCAATATAACTTGATACACTTTCGCGACAATTCGCGAATGTTCGAAAATGACTAATATATATGGCAGCAGACAATCCGTTTTTCTCAAACTCAAACAGATGTTCGGTGCATGAATTTTTTGCAAATTCATGATCCGAGGAGTTGAAGGCGCCGCAAAACTTCTGTTAGATTTTTCTGCGCTTGGATACCTCCCCCTACATGTCTCCGGCGCAACTTCGAGTGCGAGCCCCCAGCAGCCCCCATGCTGGGGGCGCCTCCCAAAAGCCATTCGATATATGCTGTACATGCCGTCGTAAGTTCTCATTTCTTGAGACGGTTGTCTTCCCGTGCCGGTACCAGAGCGTGCCCAATCAAGACATCTCCGAGTGTGTCGGCCAACCCTCGATAGGTGTCCGCCAGATATGCGAGCTGACCCCATGCCGCAAGATTGCCGATCGCGATGCGCGGCTTCTGCTTGGGCAAACGGGATAGGCAAAACCAGGTCGGCCATTGCACGTGGCCGTGTGTCCTTTCCGGGCGCCGTCCCGGTGCAATTCACGCCGGCCCCGGGTTGAATTGCCCCGCTTGGAAAATGGCACTTTGAGGGACACCGTGCGGCTCGGCTGCAGTTCTGCCGCACACCGAAATTCCCGTATTAGGTACGAATTCGGCTACCTGCCGTCCGATCCCAATGCGGCTGAACTGTTCTTCCGGCCGGTCCTACACTGTTATGAGCGCAAGCCCAGGCCGGTCGCCAGCAGCCGCACAAATGGCGACCGACAGACGCTGTCCGGAGATCCAGTGTTGCCACGGCACTACGCCGCTCGCCACTCACCCGCAGGCGATCGGGCAGTGCTCTTTGAGCTGCAGCCTTTAACGGAAAGGGCGGTACCGAAGCACCGCCCTTCCCCGTACGTACTGAGCTGGGAGGAATAGGTCACAGTACGTGCGACTGGTTATCTCTGCGTCCGCGGCGTCCCGACCCGCATCCAATCTTCCAGACCTTGGCCATGGACGCTCGCAAAAGAACAGTTCCTCGACTAATAAAACACACTGTAGACAACTTGCAGGATCCGCCCCGTTTGTACATTAACGAGCAGGGCGTCCTCGCCATACCTTACCCATACATAGCCGTAGGGCGGGTTCATGAGGCCGAACATCCAGTAGTCCGATATCCAGTAATTGCGACGCCAGAATATGGTCGGCAACACCATTCCGAAACTCCACCGGCGATAATACCAGCCAGCCGGGCGGTGATATTGTTGCCACCGATAGCGGTGCGCTGCGGACAAATTGCGTTCCCACTGTCTTACATCAACGCCACGATGCTGACGCCATTCAGGTGGACGCTGGCCAGGACGATATTGCTGCCAATTATAACGCTGCCGATTGTTGGGGGGCCGTTGTTGGGTCTGACCACGTCCGTGCTGCAGACGCTCCCGAGCGTTCTGTTGCGGGCCACGCTGGACGCCTGGCACAGGCCGGCGCACGTTCTGGGGGGTACCAAACCTCTGCTGCAGGGTACCCGGTTTCCCCGGAGCTTGGCGCATTTGCTGTT
>JAKAVI010000371.1 GCA_021817355.1 Pseudomonadota bacterium
CCTTGGCTTGCTGACAGGAGTTCTGGCCCTGGCGGCGGGTAGCGTGGCCGCCGCGCAGATCGCGCGCCATGTGCTCCACGTCCCCTTTCAATTCGATCTCGGGGTGGCGGTTCTGACCGTTGTAGGCGGTGGCCTCGTGACGCTGATCTTTGGTTTGGTGGCGGGTTTGACGGCCCTGCGCGTCAAACCCGCCACCCTGCTACGAATCCCGTAGGGCTCTCCTGCGGCGAGTGCGGAAATCCGGGGGGACAGACCACCTCCCACGGCCCAAATTGATTTATTTTCTTAAACCTTCACAATACCTTGCGTCCCGGCCTTGATCGTAGCCCGGCAAGCTCCGATATTAGCCGAGAGATCCGGACCTGCCTTAGAGGGTCCGGGCAAGGAGGTTTGCCAGATGGCGAATGATTACAATCGCGCCGTGCGCACCAGCGCAGAGAGCGCAACCGGCTATTATGACGCCGGGCTCCGCAGCTATATGCTGCGGGTCTACAATTACATGATTGTCGGCCTTGGACTGACGGGCGTATCCGCGTGGATCGTGGCGAATGTAGCACCCGTGCGGGCGCTATTTTATACAGTTCATCAGACCGCGGCCGGCTACAGCTATGGACTCTCGATGCTGGGCTGGGTCGCTCTGATCGCTCCCATCGGGCTCGTCATGTTGCTGTCCTTCCGCATCAACCGGATGAGTCTTGGCGCCGCGCAGCTCGCCTTTTGGGGCTATGCTGCACTGGTTGGGATTTCGCTGGCGCCAATCCTTCTTCTTTATACGGGTGCCAGTGTCGCCGAGGTGTTTTTCATCACGGCGGCCACCTTCGGAACCATGAGCCTTTATGGCTATACGACTGGTCGTAATCTGACCGGCTTCGGCTCCTTCCTGTTCATGGGCCTGATCGGCATCATCCTGGCGATGGTGGTGAACATTTTCCTGCACTCTGCCGCCATTCAATTCGCCATTTCCGTAGTCGGTGTCCTGATCTTCACCGGGCTTACGGCCTATGACACCCAGGCGATCAAGGAAACTTACTCGGCGAATTTTGATGGTTCCCTGCAGAAGCGTGCGGCCATTATGGGCGCGCTTCGTCTTTACCTGGACTTTATCAACCTGTTCATCATGCTGATGCAGCTAATGGGACAGCGGCGGTAAATAATTTCGCATTGAACGCTGCGAAACCCCGGCACCACCGTGCCGGGGTTGTTGTTGCGTCCAATCTTGCTACCCAACTCCAGCCAGCACGGGTGAGGCTTGTGAGCGAGCAGGAGTAGATTGGCGTTACTCGGCGAGCGCCCTGATCAGCTTGCGCTCCAGCACATGCATCACCTGGCCCAGCTCCTGTCCGCGTTTGAGAATCTGCCCGCCGGCCGCCACCACCGCATACATGCCCTGACGCGTACGCAGCTTGGGATGCTTTTCAATGCGGTAAAGTGGCATTTCACTGGTGCGCCGGAAGACCGAGAACACCGCCCGATCCTCCAGAAAATCCAGCGCGTAATCCCGCCATTCCCCAGCTGCGACCATGCGCCCGTAAAGAGATAGTATAAGATTCAGTTCCCGGCGATCAAAGCGAACCTCACAGATACTGCGTCCACCAGCGCCTCCGCTCTGGGTGTCGTTCCGCGAGGCAGAGCGGTGCGCCTCGCGGAACAGAGCTATGGGTTCTTCCATCATTTGTTGAACTGTGAACCTTCGACATCACCACCGCAAGAGCCCAGGCGAGGACGGCCTCGTCCGCGGCCGCTAAGGCTGGGATCGGCGCCTTGCCCCGCCTGCGGCAGCAGCAGGTAGCAGATACCCCGTCACGGATTGCGCTGGCCTCAGCTGGCTTGCGGCGACCCGCTCGACCTCGCGCGCAGGCACCCTTTTGATCCGGGCAGACCAGTCCCGGACGTCCTGAACGGTCAGGCCGATTGCCAGGGCTTGCCCATAGGCATTGGCCCGGGCCAAATCGCTGCTCCGGCGCGCGGCGGCTTCTGCAACGAGTGCGGCCTTGGCCCGCGCCAGGACCAGCGCGCTGACCCGTGAGTGGCGCAGCCGGGCGATCACAGCTGTGACTGCCGTTTCCAATCGACGCATTGAAACCCCCGGACGCGGCACTGCGTAGATATTGAACCTACCTGCGTCGCGGCACATCCCCTCATAGGACGCAGCGGCATCCTCTGCCAGGTGGTCCCGTATCACGAGGTCACGGTAGAGTTCTCCCGCGTCGCTATCGCCCAGAATCTGAGCCAGCAGATCAAGGGCTTCGGCCTGCCCCGGACGGGCATCGGGATAGGACACCACCCGATATTCACGGGCCAATACCCGATGATGCGTATAGGAGCTGTGTATCCAGATCTGTGTCGGCCCCAGACGGGGCGGCTGGGCATGTTCAGCTCGCGGACGCAATTCGCGTGCGGTCAACTTGCCGAAGCTGGCCTCCGCATTGGCGCGCACCGCATCAGCCGTGACGTCTCCGGCCACAACCAGAATGGCATTGTTGGGCGCGTAGTGCCGGGCATAGAAGGCGTCCAGCGTATGCCGGTCGATGTGCCGGATCCCCGCGGACCAGCCAATGACCGGCTTGCCGTAAGGATGCGACAGAAACAGGGCCGCATCCAACTGTTCCTTGAGGAGCGCCTGGGCATTGTGATCGACATCATTCCTGCGATCCTGCAAGAGCAGTTTGCGTTCGCTTCCCACACTCGCATCGGTCGGATCCAGATCGGACATACGATCGGCTTCAAGGCCCATTACCAACTTCAGCCGTCCCGGCGGAACCTGCTCGTAAAACGTCGTATAGTCGTGCGTGGTAAATCCGCCTGCAATTCCACCATTGCTGGCAACGGTACGGGCAAAACCGTTGCCTGGCAGTGCCCGTGTGCCCCGAAACATCATCTTTTCCAGGAAGTTCGCGAGACCAGAATATCCTGAGGGGTCATCATCCGCACCAACGCGATACCAAAGCATCTGGGTGACCTGCGGCGCCTTGAGATCAGGCGCCACCACCACCTCAAGCCCGTTCTGCAGGACGAACTGATAGATCCGCGAGCGCGCTGATGTCGTGGATTCATCAAGCCGTCCGAGCCTACCGTGGGCACGCGCCGCAGCACGCTGCGGCTCGGACAGGGCCGGAAGGCTGCGAGTGGGTGCGCCCACGGCCTCTACTCGTGCAGAACCGCAGACAAAGCCCAGCACCAACAGTGCGCGCGCGATCGTCCTAGAAAAGTCCATCGAACAAATTGGAAAGCCAGCCCCGATCCTGGCGCTGGGGTTTGGCGCGATGGATGTGATCTTGCGGCAGGGGCGCTGTTGCGCCACTCACGTTGGCCTGAAGGCGCGCGGCCTCAGCTGAAGCGTTGACCTCTTTGTCGGCAGTGTTTGACGGGCCATAGATGCCGAAGAGAAGCTGGTTGGTG
Source organism: Pseudomonadota bacterium (assembly GCA_021817355.1). Next base: position 3,400 of record JAKAVI010000371.1, read on the forward strand.
AAGCTGTGATCGGCCATCTGCATATTGTGGTTATCTGCTGCGATCTGCTGACGTATGGAGTCCTTAGCCGAAGCCGCGCCCGACCTGGCCAACAAATCCTGCTCCACCGTGCTGAAATGGCCCGGCGGAGGGGGCGTGGACGGCAGGCCCGCGACCGCCGCCTCCGCAGCCTCTGCCGGATCCAGTGCATTGGTTGGCGGAGCCCCCGGCGCCGGCGGCCGCAGATTGTAGTCCGGGGGAATGACCAAGGGCGGCTTGGGAGAAATCGCAAAGGCATCCGGCTCGATTCGCTCCATGCCGGCAGCGTCCCGCAGGCTCTGACACCCGGCAAGGCTGAAGGCAAGCGTTGCCAGCAACGCTCCTACTGCAATATGACGCGTCGGCATTCTAACTTCCTTCATGCTTGGCACCGGCTTCGCTCCGGCAGCGCTGATCTTCCGCTTCCGCTGCGGGCGCACGCAGCAGGGAATCATAGAGGATCGCAATAACGCCGATCACGATCGCCGCATCGGCCACGTTGAACACATACCAGTCGTAACCAAAGGCGTAAAAATGAAAAAAATCAGCTACCCGGCCATAAACCAACCGGTCAATCAAATTATTGCCAATCGCCCCACCGATGATGAGCCCAAGTCCGGCCGCCAGCAGGGAGCGGGAGGCTGTCCAAAGCCATAGTGACAGGCCGACGATGGCAAGGAGCGCAAGACCTATGAGGAGTTCCCGGCCCAAGGCCGAGTGCGCCGGAAAGAGACCATAGGATACCCCGGGGTTCCACACCATCACCAGGTCAAAGAAGGGAAGCACGGGAACCCGTGCCCCGGGCGGCATATTGATGAAGCCGGCCCAGTAGAGCAGGATCAGCTTGCTCGCCTGATCGAGAAAAAGGGCCGCTAGGGCGCAGATCACGCCGATTTTACGCGCAGCGAGGGCCGGCTTGACGCTCATCCCCTCGCCTCCAGCTTCGACACCACCTGCGCACACCGCGAGCACAGTTCCGGTGCGCCGCTGACATGGCCAACTTCGGGCAAGATCATCCAGCAGCGGGCACATTTATTGCCCTCAGCCAGGACGAATTCCACTGCCACGCCTGGGACCTCGGCAAGACGGAAGGCCTGCGCGGATACCGGCGCCATGGTGACCTGCGCCTGTGAAGTGATGGCGATTTCCGCCAGATCCGCCGTCTCGAACAGCGCCAGATCGGCAGCGGCCTCAACGTGAAGGACGGGCGCAGCTTCGAGACTTGCACCGATCACCTTGTCGCGGCGCGCCAGCTCCAGGGCGCCGGTCACCACTCGCCGAAGTTGACGGATGCGGTGCCATTTGGCCACCAGCGCGGGATTGATCCAGTCCTGCGGTACGGCCAGGAAATCCTCAAGATGAACGCTCTGCGCGGCACTGCCAAACCGGGCCAGCCAGGCCTCTTCCATGGTGAAGACCAGAATCGGCGCAAGCCAGGTTACGACGCGGCGGAAAATCTCGTCCGTCACCGTCCTTGCCGCGCATCGGCGCGCAGAACCTTTATCGTCGCAATAGAGCGTATCCTTGCGTACATCAAAATAGAATGCCGACAGATCATTGGTGCAGAAATTGAAGAGTACCGAAAAGGCGCGATTGAAGTCGAATGTGCTGTAGGCAGCCCGCACCTCAAGGTCAATCTCGGCCAGGCGGGCGAGCATATATTGCTCAAGTTCCGGCATCTGGGCCTTTTCGAGCTGTTCTTGCGCGTCAAAGCCGGCGAGATTGGCCAGCATGAAGCGGATGGTATTACGCAGCCGCCGGTAGGACTCGACATTGGCCTTGATGATATCCTGGCCAATACGCAGATCCTGCGTGAAGTCGGACGATGCTGCCCACAGTCGCAGAATGTCGGCGCCGTTCTTGTCGGCGATCACCTGCGGCGCCAGGGTATTGCCCAGCGACTTAGACATCTTGTGTCCCTTTTCATCCAGCACGAAGCCGTGAGTCAGTACCGCCTTATAGGGGGCTCGCCCCCGCGTAGCACAGGCTTCGAGCAGCGAAGACTGGAACCAGCCGCGATGCTGATCGGAGCCTTCAAGATAGAGGTCTGCCTGAGCGGCCCGGGGCCAGGACGGATCGATTGGTTGCTCCACGGCAAACACGTGGGTGGAACCCGAATCAAACCAGACATCGAGAATGTCACGAACCTGTTCGAAGTCGTCCGCGGCAAAGCTTGTACCCAGAAAATCGGACGCCGGACGCGTGAACCAGGCATCGGCACCTTCCTTGCGGAAGATATCGAGAATACGGGAATTGACCCCGGTATCGTAGAGAATCTGCCCATCCGCCTTGCGCACAAAAATCGCCAGCGGCACGCCCCAGGCGCGTTGTCTTGACAGGACCCAGTCCGGCCGACCTTCGACCATCGCTCCGATGCGGTTTTGGCCCTGCGGCGGAAACCACCTGGTTTGCGCAATCGCCGTCAGAGCCATTTCGCGCAGGGTGCGCCCGGAAAATGGCGCGAGCTTCTTGTCGAGGCTGGCAAACCATTGTGGCGTGGCCCGGAAGATTACCGGTGCCTTGGAACGCCAGCTGTGCGGATAGGAATGACGCAGGCTCCCCTTGGCAAGAAGTCGATCCGCCTCGATCAGTTCACGGATCACGGCGCCGTTGGCATCACCGTCCTTGCCATCAGCCGTCAGAATGCGTTTGCCGGCGAAAAGCGGCACCTTGGGGCCAAATGCGCCGTCCTCGCCGACAACGTGGAAGGGATCCGGCGCCTGTGCGAAGGAGTCCTTGTTGGCAACGTAGACCTCGTAGTCCTCCTCGCCATGCCCCGGTGCCGTATGGACAAAACCAGTGCCGGCGTCAGCCGTCACATGTGCCGCAGGCAGCAGCGGTACCGCGAAATCATAGCCGCCACTGCGCAAGGGATGGCTGCAGACAAGTCCGTGCGGATCGACATCGCCCAGGCGTTGCAAGACCAGCTTGGCATGCTGCGCAGTTTGAACGGCAAGCCCATCGGCGAGAATGATACGCTCACCAAGCCGGGCAAAACCGCCTTCCTCGATCTGGCTGACTTCATAAAGTCCATAGGAAATGGCTTCGGAGAAAGCGATCGCGCGGTTGGCCGGGATCGTCCATGGCGTTGTGGTCCAGATTACCACGCTGGCATCCTGATACGCTGAACTGCGCAGAGGAAACTTCACATAGATCGTTGGACTCGTCTTTTCGTGATATTCGATCTCCGCCTCGGCCAGCGCCGTCTTTTCCACCGGCGACCACATGACCGGGCGAAAGCCCCGATAGAGAAGGCCATGCTCGACGAATTTGTGCAGTTCGCCAGCGATCAATGCCTCGGCCCGAAAATCCATGGTGGTGTAAGGCCGCTCCCAGGCACCAACGCAGCCAAGACGCTTGATCTGTTCACGCTGGATCCCGAGCCAGTGTTCGGCAAATGCCCGGCAGTCGCGACGTAACTGTTCGGTGGGAACACTGTCCTTGGCGATGCCCTTGGCGCGGTACTGCTCCTCTACCTTCCATTCGATGGGCAAACCATGGCAGTCCCAGCCCGGAACGTAGGGGGCGTCCTTGCCCAACATGCCCTGTGATCGGACGACAAAATCCTTGAGAATGTGATTGAGGCCAGTGCCGGAGTGAATGTCACCATTGGCATAAATCGGACCGTCATGGAGCACAAAGAGCTCGCGGCCATGAGCCCGCCGACGCATCTGGGCGTAAAGGTCCATCTTTGCCCATCGCTCAAGCCACTGGGGTTCGCCTGCAGGCAGGCCCGCCTTCATCGGAAAATCCGTCGTGGGCAGGAACAGGGTGGAACGAAAATCGCGCGTGGGCGTGTCAGACATGTGCACTTCGTCTCAGATCGTCAGTTATGGCCAGCGGGCCGGCATCCGGCCGGCCCATTTTGGCGGCAATCCGGTGCCCGGGCGCAGCGGCTAAGGGCGCATTCAAGGCCCGCGCGCCAAAAGCAGCAAATCCCTAGCCGGATCAGGAAATTGGGCCGGCCACGCTTCTAGCAGCGCCGGCCTCAGTGGTCCAGCGGCGGTGGCACCAGACCACTCTGGCGCAGAGCCACCCGCGCCGCGGCAAGGTCGCGGCCGATCTGGGCCTTGAGCGCCGCCAGCGAAGCGAACTTGGCCTCCGGTCGCAGATAGGCGATGAGTTCGACCGACATGTGGCGGCCATAAAGATCGCCCTCAAAATCCAGCAGATAGGTCTCCAGCAGCGGGTGCGGCAGGGCGTACATGGGGCGGATGCCGAAGTTTGCCACCCCGTCATAACGCAGACTGCCGTCAGCTCCATCAAGGTCACGTGCCCGCACCGCATAGACGCCATAGGCAGGGGCCAATGAGCCCTCCCAGCGCATGTTGATGGTGGGAAAGCCGATCACCCGCCCCCGCTTGTCACCGTGCTCGACATGGCTTTCGATAGTCCACCAATGCCCCAGGAGCCGAGCTGCCTCCTCAGGCCGGCCGGCTTTGAGGGTTTCGCGAATGAGGGTTGAGGAGATCTTGACCCCGCATGTTCCGGCTGCAACCGGGGCATGAAGGTGAACCGCGAAACCATGTGCCTTGCCCAAGTCCGCGAGCATCGCGCCATCGCCGGCCCTACCCTTGCCGAAACGGAAATCCCGCCCGACCACGACGCCCCTGACCCCAAGCCCCTGCACCAGAACCGTGCGCACAAACTCCTCTGCGCTCATTTGTGCCATCGCGGCATCGAAAGACAGCGCAAACAGAACGTCGGCACCCAGCTCGGCAACCAGCCGAGCCTTGATCCGAAACGGCGTTAAGCGAAAGGCGGCTTCGTTCGGCTTGAAAAATTCTTGGGGATGCGGCTCAAAGGCGACCACACCCACTGGAGCCGAACCGCTCCTTGCCATCTGCTGCGCCTGCGCGATTAGCGCCTGGTGACCACGATGTACGCCGTCAAAATTACCCAGGGCCACAACGGCTCCGCGCAACTGCGCGGGGACATCGTCATAATGGCGAAGGATTTGCATGCCGGCTCTCACACCTGGGGCCGCGCCGGCGGCATCACCACCGCCTCGGCTTCGATCACCACGGTATCGCCAACCTTGCAGTCGCAATCAAATATAACACGACGCTTCTGCGCCATGACCTCGCGCACCCGGACTTCGGCCACTACCAGATCGCCAATTCGCACCGGCGCCTTGAAGCGGCAGGAGAAACTCAAGAAGACGGTACCAGGCCCCGGCATCTTGAGACCCAAAATGGTCGAGATGTAGCTTGCGCTCAGCATGCCGTGCGCGATCCGCGTCTTGAACGGCGTCGTCGCAGCAAAATCTGCGTCGAAATGCATCGGATTGGTGTCGCCGGAGACCTCGCCAAACAGCGCGATGTCGTGCTCCGTCACGGTGCGCACATAGCGCTCCGACATGCCCGGCTCCAACTGGTCCACATAATAGGTCATGGGCTGCTCATTCCTGGTCGCTTGCGCTCTCTACCACATAAGGGCGGTCATCGCGCCGACAGCATGGGCCCTGGCAGCGGCAAACAGGCGCGCCAGATTGCGTTCATTCACCGCACCAATGTCCTCGCCATGGACCCCGTCGGCGATAAAGACGACGTCAAGGCCTGCCCGATTGGCGCCCGCCACATCCGTCTTCAGCCCATCTCCAATGGCGAGGGGACGCAGGATGCTGTGGCCGCCAAGAGCGCCTGCCTGGGCAAGCGCGGCATCATAGATCGGCCGGTGTGGCTTACCGTAATAGGTGACCCCCCCGCCCAGTTCCTCATAAAGAGCCGCCAGTGCGCCGGCACAATAGACGAGGTGCGCACCCCGCTGCACCTTGAGATCGGGGTTGGCACAAATGAACCCGAGGCCTGCCTCGGCGGCCGGACGCAACAGCGCGCGATAGTCCTCCGGCGTCTCGTGTTCATCGTCGTAGAGGCCGGTGCACAGAATAAGTTCGGCCTGACGCACGTCACAAAGCGTGACGTCAAGTCCAGCGAACAGCCCCCGATCGCGCTCAGGACCGAGATGAAACAGCCGCAAGGGGCCTGCGCTCCGCCGCTGCTCCAGCGCCTGGCGGGCCGCCATGCCCGAGGTCATGATCCCATCGTAGCAATCGGCAGGAACGCCAACCCGGGCGAACTGCAGCACGAGGTCGGAGGCCGGCCGTGGTGCATTGGATAGCAGGATGACCGGCCCTTGGGCGCGAAAGCGGCGCAGAGCCTCGACTGCGGGAGCACGGACGCGCTCGCCATTGTGGAGCACGCCCCACACATCGCAGAGGAGGCAATCATAGCGCCCGGCAATCTGACCGAGCCCGGCAAGGATCGGAATGTCATCCATGCCATGCGCTTGGCATGGAGGGACGACGGCGTCAACCGGCGCGACGGAAGGGGATCACCGGCGCCGGCGAGGGTGCCTGTGAGGACTTGGTCCCATCTTCGCGCACTGCGCGTGGTTCGCCGAAGAGGTAACCCTGGGCATAGTCCACGCTGAAGTCCAGGAGCTGCACCACAGTCTTCTCGTCTTCGACGTGCTCGGCAATGAGATTGAGTCCGTGGCGGGCCAGGAGCTTCTTGAAATCCTCTGCCGTCACGGCGGCCTGGGCGTCCTGCATGCCCCGGATCAACGTCGCTGCGCGCACCTTGATGAAGCGAAATCCTATCGTCTTCAGGCGCGTGAGATCCAGATCGAGCGTAGTGGTGTGGTCCATGGAAAGGCTGAACCCAAGGCCGGCCAGATAGGAGAGGTTTTCCTCGCCCCGTACCCCAGCCTTTGCGACTGCGTCCTGCGCGAATTCAAAGACGATGCGTCCGGCGAGATCTCGGTTGTGATGCATGTATTCGAGGAACTGGGGAAAGAACTCCGCGTCTGTGAGCGTATCGCCAGAGATATTGCAAAATACCGCAATGTCGCGCTGGCGCTGAATCAGCTTGCGTACGATCTGCACACAGCGAAACAGGAGCAGATTATCCACGACGCTCATCAATCCAACCGGTTCAGCGATCCGGATATACTGCTGGGGCATGATCAGCGTGCCGTCCTCGGACCTTAGCCGCGACAGCGCCTCATAGTAGCGCAGCTTGCGCTGAGGCAGGCTGACGATGGGTTGCAGGTAGAGGTCGACACGATTTTCTTCCAGACTTGCCCGGATGGTCTCAAGGAGGTCATCTTCACCGAGATTCTGAATGTAGTCCGGGCCTTGGCGACGCGGCGCGTCGAGTTCAGGGGGTGGGTCAGTTGGCGCCACAGCCTTGGCCCGCTCGGAGATCCGTCCGGCAAACTCGCGCATCAAGCCTTCGAGCATTTTCAGCTCGGAAACGATCTTTTTGTTCTGGGCACTGGCGCGATTTTCGAAACTGTCACGCATCGTCTTCATGTGGTCACGCTGCAGGGCGAGCTCCGCTCGGGTTTCGCTGCTTGCCTCTTTCAGCGCCTGCAATTCCGCATCAATGCGCTGCGTGGCCCGCCGTCTGAGCACGAGCATATGCAGCTGCAGCACAAGCAGGATCAGGCAAAACGCCACTGTGGCAGCGACCGGAGCTGGCACCCCAGCGAGCATGTGCAGAACGACGCTGGTGACCGCAGCTGCGATGGCATAGGCAAAGGCTGTCAGGACGTTGGTCACGGGGCTCCTCGAGCACAGACTTTCAGCCCCCATAATGGCTGGCTTATGGTTGCCTATCCGTTAACCTTAAGGTCCAGCCATGTGTCCGTGGCGGGGTCTTGCCCACACACCCGTGAGCGGCGGCAACGGTGTCCAGCGCCCGGCGCGGTCCGTCACCGCCTCCCCCCCCCCCCCCCCACCCCAGCAACCTGCTCTTCGGGAGCTAGACCTCGTCTTGGGAAGAATACCAAAGCCCCAACAGCTTATGCGCGAGGATGTCCTGGCTAGCGCCGGACCGTTACCAGAACGGCCGGGCAAACTGGACCTGCCGGCGAGGCCCGGCTCCAAGTCCCCACTTGTGGTTCAGGCGCGGCCAGCTAACATCGCCGCCATCGCAAATCTGAAAACTGGGAGCCTTCATGAACCTCTTCGACCTGAGCGGCAAGGTCGCACTCGTGACCGGGTCTACCAAGGGCATTGGTGAGGCAATCGTTCATCGCCTCGCCGAACATGGCGCCAAGGTGGTGGTATCGAGCCGCAAGGAGGATGCCTGCGTCAAGGTCGCCGAGGCTATCAATCGGGAACGTGGTGCTGAGGTCGCGGTGCCGATCGCGGCCAATATCAACTACAAGGAGCAGCTCGAGGCTCTGGTAGCCAAGACGCGCGCCAAATGGGGCAAGATCGACGTCCTTGTCTGCAATGCTGCTTTGAACCCTTATTATGGGTCGAGCCTCGATATTCCGGACGAGGCCTTTGACAAGATCATGGGCGCCAACATCCGCTCCAATCACTGGCTCTGTCAGATGGTCATACCGGAGATGATGGAGCGCAAGGATGGCTCGATCATCATCGTATCATCGATTGGAGGACTGCGGGGCTCGCCGGTGATCGGCGCCTACTGT